>NZ_JAPTFX010000003.1:0-90498 GCF_030985895.1 Stenotrophomonas sp. Sm6012
CCCGCTGCCGGTTCCGGACCGGGCGTGGAGTCGGGCGCAGGGCCGGGCGTGGGCGCCGCGCCGTCGCCTGCAAGCTGTTCGAGCGTGTGCAGGCTGGCGGTGGCGGCCGCAGCGTCGGCAGTGGCACCGTGGGTCTGTGCCTGCAGGACGCTGATGGCGGTCTTTCCTTCTGCGGTAGCCGCGGCGATCACCGCCGCGGGCGAAGGCGGCGCCGGCACCGGTCCCGGCAGGGGAATGACCTGCGGCGGTGGCGGCGGCGGGGGAAGCGGCGGCGGCGGTGGCACCGGCCAGGGGGCATTGATCATCTTCGCGCAGGCGGCGGTGACCGCGGCGTTGCTGACCATGCCCGCGCCCTGCTGGCGCGCAACCGCGTTGTGCATGGCCGTGCCCAGCGTCTCCAGCATCACCATGTCGAGCATGCTGAAGGACTGCGCCGGCCCCTGGGCCACCAGCAGGGTCGAGGCGGCACTGACGCTGTCGACGATCTGGCTGTTGACGGTGTTCTCACTGCTCATGATGGAACGGCTCCCTTCTGGATGATCAGGGCCAGGACCTGGGCCAGGCTGGCGCCGGCGGTGACCTGGCCACGTTGCTGGTTGGCCACGGCGTTCTGCATGGCCAGGCCCAGGCTGTCGGCCATCGCCAGGTAAGTGGCGGACATCGCGAACGACGGGGCGAGGGCGATCGCCAGGCCCGAGCCGGCGCTGGCAGCGTCCAGCAGGTAGCCGGTGGCAGGCGATGCGGCCATCAGACAGGGGCCCGGCGTGACGCCACCCGGGCGGGGGCGCTGAGGGGGGCGTCACGCCGGGCCGACACGTCAGCGCAGACCCAGGATTTCGCGGGTGGCTACGCCGTTGGAGGCGGTGTCGATGGCATACAGCGTGGACACGCCCTGGGTGGTCGAGGCCTGCATGGTCACGTAGGACTGTTGCTGGTTGTTGGTGGCGTTGTGCGCGGCGTTGGACAGTGCCTGGCTGGTGGCCACGAACAGATTGCCCATTGCGATGGCCGGCGCATCACCAAGGACCTTGGTGTTGACCTGCGAAACCGAATCGGTGATCTGGCTGTTGACGGCGGTGGGAAATGCCATGGTGAAAACTCCTTGGGTGGACAGCACTACAGGAACGGAGACTGCCGGCACTTAGTGGAATCAGCCGAGAATCTTCCGGGTGGCGGCGCCGGTGGCGCCGGTATCGACGGCGTAGAGCAGCGCAACGCCCATCGTGGTCGCGGCCTGCGCCGTGACATACATCTGCTGCTGGGCGAGCGTTGCGTTGTGGGCCGCATTCGCCAGGGCCTGTGCCGTGGCCTGGTACAGCGTGCCCATCGCCGTGGCGGGGGCCACGCCCAGCACCTGCAGGTTGGCCTGGCTGACCGAATCGGTGATCTGGTCGTTGACGGCCGTGGGAAATGCCATGGCTCAGCTCCTTGCCTGCCGGCGCATCACGCGCCGAGGATTTGCTTGGTGGCCACGCCGGTGGTGGCGGTATCGATCGAGTACAGCGTGGCCACGCCCATGGTGGTGGCCGCCTGCGCGGTCACGTAGGACTGCTGCTGGGCATTGGTGGCGTTGTGGGCGGCGTTGGCCAGCGCCTGCGCGGTGGCCTGGTACAGGTTGCCCATGGCGACGGCGGGGGCGTCGCCCAGCACCTTGGTGTTGGCCTGGGTGACCGAATCGGTGATCTGGTCGTTTACTGCGGTCGGGAATGCCATGTCGAGCTCCTTGAGGTTGGCGGGTCAGCTGCGGAACGACGGATCAGGAACCGAGGCCGCGGACGCGGGTGCTGAGGATTTCCTTGCTGGCCACGGCCGTGGTGGCGGTATCGATCGAGTACAGCGTGGCCACGCCCATGGTGGTGGCCGACTGTGCGGTCACATACGACTGCTGCTGGGCGTTGGTCGCGTTGTGGGCCGCATTGGCCAGCGCCTGTGCGGTGGCCTGGTACAGATTGCCCACCGCCACGGCGGGCGCATCGCCCAGTACCTTGGTGTTGGCCTGGGTGACCGAATCGGTGATCTGGTCGTTTACCGCGGTTGGAAATGCCATGTCCTGCTCCTGCGAAAAGGTGGAAGTGCGTGGTATCCAGATTCACGGTGCGTGGTGCGTAACTGCGTGTGCTTCACCGTGGATGCAGAGTAGAAACAAGCGCTGCGGCTGGATTGGTGGAATCGACGGAGAATGCGGGGGAAATGGTGTGAAGAGCGGGGCCGTGATGCGGGGGGGGGCGTCGCCGCATCATCGATTTCTCCGCATCCGCGTCGCCCGCCTACTGCTGTTCAATGTAGCGGGCCATGCGCAGGTACCAGTCGATGGACTGGGACTCGGCAAAGCGTCGCTGCCTGCGCTCCCACGCCGCAAGGGCTAGCCCTCCGGCGGGCATCGGCACGGGGACCGGCCGCAGCGTGTCGGGAATCGAGACGGGCTGGTATGTCCCCAGAGAGCTGCTCAGCTCGTCCTGCGCCACGGTGCAGACCGCATCCAGTTCCCAGTCGACCACCGACCCGGCGGTCGGCCGATTGAGCCAACCGGTCTGGGCCATCAGGTTCGCGTTGATCCGTGTCACCAGGTCGGCGATGTCCTGGCCGCCGGGCAGGTCAAAGCAGACCAGGTAGAAATCGGCACCTCCCGGCGCGGTCTGGAACAGCGTGTGGTAGGCCATCACATAACCTGCGTCCAGCTCGACCCCGGTTTCTTCCTGGAATTCCCGCCTGGCCGCATGCTCGGCGGTTTCCGCATCCGACATGCGTCCCCCGGGCAGTGCCCACTGCCCGGCCTGGTTCACCAGGCGCGGCGATTGCGAGCCGGCCCAGCCCGAAATGCGACGCTGTGCGGCGTTGACGATCGCCTGCAGGTTCGGGTCCGGCCATGCGGGGATGCCTACATTTTGAAGCTGGACCCAGGCCGGCACGGCCCCTCCACCCGCGACCCAATCGGCCGCCCCCATGGCGGCGGCCCGGTCCACGGCGGCCAGCACCGTCGGCAATGCTGCCTGCAGCTGCGCCAGGACCTGGCCGGCGTTGTTGACCGCAACGGCCGCTTGATTGATGGCATCCCGCGTGGCGACGCCATTGGCGGCAGCCCCCGCGGGCCACGCAGACGTCGCTGCAAGCACGGCATTGGCCAGCGATGCGTTGATGGCGGCGACCGCGCCGGCATTGACGGCGCTGCCTGCGGCAACGTTCACCACCGTGGTCAGGGCGGACGCCGCCTCGGCCACCAGCACCGGCGCGGCATAGCCGCTCCACCAGGCATTGGTGATCTGCTTGCGTGCGATCAGGTACTGATCGTCCGAGCGAAGTGTTGCGTAGACCTGTGTCATTTCGTTTCTCCGGTTGGAACAGCGTCGTGCCTGCCGCAGTGGATGGAAGGGCGGCAGCGCGGATCAGGGCGATGTGTCAGTGGTTGCGATGCTCGATCAGGTAGGTGAATTCGTTCCGCGTGTTCTCACGCGGTGCAATGGGCGGGAGGAGGGTGTCGTAGCGGGCCTCCCACGCCGGGGTATTGCGCCGATCGAGGAACGGCCGATCCTTCTCGTCAGGGAGATCCGGTGGCCCGGGTTTGTCCGGGGACAGGTGTTTCAGATGCTCGGCCAGGCTTCCGGCCACCTCGACCACCTTTTCGTAGAGCACCTGCCGTCGCTCAGGCTCGGCGAACTCTTCCAGGTCGGTCCATTCGATGGTTGAACCCATCGCCTTGATCCGCTCCATCCCTTTCCAGTTCAGAAGCGCGTTCTCCCACACGTCGGTCCTGGCGAGCACCCGCGGCAGCTCGGTGACGGCCCAGGTATAGGTCTGCAGGTTCTGGGTTCGCATGACATCCATCAGCGAAGCCTTCAGCCAGATGCCGGTGAGGTCTTTCAGCGCACTGTGGTACGGGGCCCAGTCACCCAGGGTCACCTCCGGCTCGTCGGCATCGATCGCGCGGGTGGACCCGGCATCCCAGGCCTTCTGCTGCAGCTCCAGCTGCGGCGCTTCCCCGAGTTCGGCCAGGGCGCCGGTCAGCAGTTTTCCAACCACCAGGTAGAGCAGGGCGGAGCGGCCAATCGCCTCGGGCGCGAACAGCTTCCTCGCCTCCGGTTCCACGCCGAGTGCACGCTGGTATCTGCACCACGCCTGCAGCAGCACATGCCGCCAGTACCAGGCCGTCAGCTTCTGCCCGGCCTTTTCGCCACTCAGCTCCTGCTGTGCACGAACCGCTTGCGAGTAGTGCTTGTCGTGGGTCTTGTACATCATGTACAGGAAGTAGCCGCTGAGCGTCATCGGCAGGTTCATCTGCGAGGCGTAGCCTTCGGACCAGAATTTGCTGCAACGGGCCAGGATGATGCCCGGGGTATAGCTTTCCCAGTCGAGCCTGCGCAGCTTGTGGCGCAGCAGCCCGGCGGGAATGTTGATGCCATCGTCTACATTGCCGACGTTCAACCCTTCGCCCACCTCCTTCCAGCTGGCATAGTCGATGGCCTTCAGTGCCACCAGCTCCAGTTTCAGCTGGCCCGTGTTGATGTGGGTGTTGAGCAGTTCGACCAGCTTGGGTGCGAACTGTCCCGCCCAGTCGCCGAGCGTGATGGCGTTGACGCCCTGCGTCTCTGCTTTCTGGATGGACGCCTGCAGCATCGCCACAAGCTGTTCCTTGAAGGCGTAGGCTTGATCAATGGCGCCGAAGCGCAGCGGCGGCGTGACGAGTTCGAAGACGTTGCCGGAATCGGATTCGAGCTTCCATGGCTCGGTGCCGGCGATGTCGAAGCAAGCTGCGACCACGTGGGTGAACGCGAAGATCACGCTGTCGTGCGTGCAGAACTCGATTTCGATGCCATACGTGTTGTCGGTCAACGCCTCGCCGCCCTTGCCGATGTCGATGCCCTGGACGGTCGGGCGCTTGCTGACGATCCAGCCGAGCTGGCCGTCCTCTGCGATGTTTGCCATGCGAATGCCCCTGCATGAGTGCGCGACCGGGAATGGCCGGCTCAGGGGCATGCTAGAAACGGGGAGACTGCGGGAATCGGCCGAATCGACGCGCAATGCGGTGCCATTGCGCGGATCTTCGCCGATGCGGCGGAATCGACGACGGCGGGCCACAGCCACGCCGTCGCCGGCCCACGGGGGCTAGAGCATGTACGGGATCTTGAAGGCCAGGGTGAAGTCCGGCGCATCCGGGGTCAGGCCGATGCCGAGCAGGGTCACCAGGGTGGTGTGCTGGTTCAGCGCATAGGTCACGCCGAGATTCAGTGACGCCGCATTGGCATCGCTGCCGATCACCTTCATCCACTGCCCGCCCTGGAAGCGGGTCGAGGCGCGGGCGCTGATGCGGTCGCTGAAGGACAGGCTGAGGCTGGTGCGTTCGTTGAACGCGAACGCCACGCCGGCGCCGAAATACACCGAACCGCCGAGCTTCACATCGCCGGGATTGACGGTGTCGGGGTTGCTGTCGATGTCGTTGAAGCCGCGCGGAAACGAATGCACATAGCCCAGATTGGCGAACAGGATGGCCGGGTCGGCGGTCTTGACCATCGACAGGCCCACATTGGCCTGCCAGACGCCGTTGCCGGTGGGCTGTTCTTTCGGTACGGCGAAGCGGATGTAGTCATCGTCGTCGCGCTCGATCACCTTCCAGTCCAGCCCGTAGGGCGCGCGCCCGGTGGGTGCGGTCACCCCGGCGGTAAGCACGGTTTCAGGCCGCCAGCCGCGCTCACCGAACAGGCGGTAATTCGCGCTCAGGCCGATATCGCCCAGGCCATTGCCATTGGTCTCTTCCTGGGCGATGGCGGCGGCCGCACCCCCGGCACCGCCTTTCTGGTACACCGTGCGCCGTGCGAGGTACGGCACATCCAGGTTGAGGGTGAGATTGGGACTGACGCCCCAGCGTGCGGCTAGGTTGTAGGTGAGCGAATCGGATTCGACGTTCTCGATGGCGATGTTGCCGAGGAAGATCGCATCCAGTGCCAGGAAACCATTGAGAGTGAGCTGCTTGCGGTCATAGCGGGCGTAGGTGAGGCTGTTCTCGATGGTGAAGCGACGCGAGAACAGGGCCGATTGCTGCTGCTTCACATCATCCACGCTGCGCCGCGACTCCTGCCTGGCCTGCTGCGCTTCGGCCGCAGTGCTGGCGTAGCCTTCGCCGCCGGGCGCTGTCTGTCCCGGCGCTGCCTGTAGAGTCGAGCCATGCTCGACTTCCATGCCCGTGCCGGCTGCCGCCGCTGTTGCCGGCCCGGCAGGCCCCGTGCGCCCACTCAATCGCGCCTGCATCGCCTGCACCTGCATGTCGAGCTCGCGCAGGCGTCGGACTTCCTGCGCGTAGTTGCTCTTCAGCTGCTCCAGCTGGTTGGCCAGGGCCTGCACGTCGGCGTTGTCGTCGGCCGTGGGCGGCGCGGCGAGGGCGGTGCCCGCCAGCGCCGCCAGCGCCAACGGGGTGATCCTCAGAAGGGTATGCATGTTCGTGTCCTGCGTTGTGGAACGCGTCCCCCAATGCCGCGCCGTACTACTGGCCCGGCCCCATGCCGCGGTTCAACGCAATCGCCTGGGCCACGTTCTGGCTCAACGGCAGGTTGCCGCCCGCGGTGTTGCGTACCAGCTCCAGCCGCAGCTGGTTGCTGGCTGCCTGGCCGTCACCGGCCAGGGCAATGCCCTGGCCGACGCTGCCATTGCGTATCCATTGCTGTACCAGGCCCTGGCCATCCATCTGCAGCTGCAGGCGCGCCTGATTGCCATCGAGCACGGCGCTGGCGCTCACCCCGGCCTGCTGCGCGCTGGCCGAGTGCGCGCCATCGGACTGCATCGCGGGAACGTCGCCGTCACGCACCAGCAGTGTGGTGGTGTTGCGCGCGGCGTTGCCATCGCCGGCGACCTGCACGCTCTGCACCAGCCCACTGACATTGGCCAGGCCGCTGCTGTCGATGCTGCGGCCCGCTGTGGCAGGCAGCGGCGCGTCGGCGGCGGTGACATGCACGCTGGGCTGGAAGCTGAGCTTGGGTGCACCACCGCCGCGGAAATCCATGCCCAGGGTCAACGTGCCCTGCAGGGCCGTGCCATTGCTGGCCTGCCACTGCGAAACCATCGTCACCCCGAACCAGGCCACGCTGTTGCCGCCCACCGTGTAGCGGCCACGCATCAGGTTCAGTTCGGGGTCGGGAATTTCCTTCAGGCCGCGACCCGGTGCTGCTTCCGCCGCCCGCACCGGCAGCGCGGGAAGCATCAGCAGCAGGGTCATCAACAGGGGAAGACGGATCATGGCGAAGCCTCCTTCAGAACAGGTCGGCATGGCTGAAGCCGAAGTCGACCAGCTCGGCATCGGTGATCGGCCCCTGCCGCGCGTAGAGCGCGCGGGCACTGGGCCGTTCGCTGGGTTGCAGCAGCACCGTGTTGCGATCGAAATCACTGCCGATCACCACGAACACGGCGCGTGACGGCCAGGCGGCGAGGAAGTCCGGCAGTGCCAGGCTGCGGTTTCCGAGGATCGGATCAGCCACTTCGACGATGCCTTCGCGCACCTGCTTGAGCACCACGAAATGGCGGAAGCCGCGCACGTCCATCAGCACCAGCCCGGGCACGCGCAGGGTGCGCAGGCGGGCTTCGTCGATGCGGTAGCCGCGCCCGCGCATGCCCAGTGACTCCACATAGCGCTTGATGTCCAGCAGCGAGAAGCCGCGCTCGGCCACCAGTGCCGGGTCTGAAACCCCCATCATTCCCTGGATCACCGTCGCCTCGTCGGTGTCCAGGTGGTAGGCATGGCGCAGGATGGTGGCCAGTGCGGCCGCGCCACAGCTGTAATCGGTGTGCTGGCGCACCACGTTGCGGTAGCGCCGCTCCTGCATGCTCTCCACTTTCTGCTGCAGCAGGGCGCCATTGGGCAGTACCCCGCTGAAGCGCACCTCGCCCGCCCACGCGGGGTTGATGCCCAGCAGCAACAGGCACGCCAGCAGCCAGGTTGAAGGTCGGCAGCGGAACATCGCGTTCTCCGGCAGCAGGGGGGAGCCCCTGTTCCAAGGGGGAGGAGGAACAGGGGCTCCCGGAACCCGGTCATTGGCGGATGGCCGGGGTGTTGCACTTACTCGCCGCTGCCACCACCGCCGCCGGTGCTGGGCTGGGCGACTGCCAGGGCCAGGCTGTTGGCCTGCAGGTTGCCGGTACCCGATGCCACGTTCACGCCGATGTTGCCGGAGGCGCCGGAGAAGGCACTGCCCGACAACGCCGAGGTGTTGGTGGCATCGACGTTCACCCAGCGCGTGGTGCTGACCGTACCGCTGAGGCTGGCGTACAGATCGGCCACGCCCAGCTCGACGAACTGGCTGGTGCCGCTCTCACGCGTGTCGAAGCCCAGGCCGCCCACCCCCGGCCGGTTGGGGTTCATCGTGGCGTTCTGGATCTCGTTGTCCAGGTCGATGTGGCCGGTGCTGTTGCCACCCGGATGCGGCAGTGCGCCGTTCCACGTATCCAGGTAGTAGTTGGCCATCTGGTAGGCATTGCCGGTGCCGCGATAGGTGCCGGCGCCGTAGCCCAGGGTCAGGCCATTGACGCTGCCGCGCATGCCCACCTGTACGGTGTCGGTGTAGGACTGCACGAAGCCGGCGTTGCTGACGGTGTTGCCGGTGGAGACCTGGTTGGAGCTGATGCTGGATTGGGCAACGGCCGTAGTCGCCACCGAGGCGGCCAGCGCGTTCTTCTGCTCGTTGTTGTTGCCCGACGCGATGTTCACGCCGATATTGCCCGAGGCACCGCCGAAGGCATTGCCGCCAAGCGTGGCCGCATTGGTGGCGCCGGCGTTCTGGGTGGCGTTGCCGAACCCGGCCTGGTTGACGAACACTTCGGCGTCGGCCATGCCGAAGCTGAAGGACGCATCCGCCGCCGACAGCGATGCGGCGTTGTCCTGCGCGTTGTTGTCGCCGGACACCACGTTGAAGCCGAGGTTGCCGGACGCACCTGCGCCTACGCTGTCGCCGATCGAGGCACGGTTGGTGACCAGGCTGTTGCTGGTGGCGTTGTTGCTGATCGACTGGCGGTTGTCGATCACCGCGATGGCCGCCGAATCGAGGTCGATGTCGCCGGTGATGGTCGGATCACCGGAGAAATTGACGTCGGTGCTCAGGCGCAGGTCCTTTTCCAGGTTCACGTCGACGCCGTGATTGTTCTTTTCCTTGCGTTCGTCGGCCTGGATGGTGCTGTGCTTCTGCACATTGACGTTGACGGTGCGGTTGCGTACGTCGTTGTCGGTGTGATTGTGGGTGTCGTTGCGGGTTTCGCTGACGGTGTGGTTGTGATTGATGTTCGCGTTGGCGTTCTGGTTGTCCCAGCCATTGGCCGCAGCGGCGGTCGAGGCAGTGGCAATCGCCATGGCGAGCATGGTCCGTTTGACGGTCGCTTTCATGGTGCCCTCTCTCTCATCGGATGGTGCATCGGTGGGTGGTTGTCACGGGCGGTCCTGCACGACCAGGCCCAGTACGTTGGCCGTGTCGTTGCCGCTGCCCGCGATCTGATTGAGTTGCAGGACCCCGTCGAATCCCCGCAGTGCGGTGCTGGCTACACCGGCGCTGCGGGTTCCGGCCGCAGCGCCGTGATCGACGCTGTCCCGCCCCCCTGCCAACGCGGAACCTTCGGCGGCCAGGGCCGTGTCGTCGGTTTCGCGTATGCCCTGTCGGGCCAGGGTCGCGCTGACGACGTTGAGCGTCGTGTTGGCGCTGCCGCTGGCCTGGTTGATCGAAGCTATGCCGCTGGCGCCCGCCAGTGCCTCACCGCCGATGTGCGCGGCGGCATGCAGGGGTGCGGACAGCACCCGGTTGCCGTTCTGCAGCTGTTGCGCGCTGATGGCCACATCGGCGCGTTCAGCGCGGGCGATGCCGCGAAGATTGGCCTGCAGGTTGAAATCGCCCGCCGCCTGGTTCACCGCGATGGCGCCGCTGGCACCTGCCAGTGCGCGGCCCTCGATGCGGGTCAGGTCCAGGTAGGCGAGCATGCCGCTGTAGTCGTCGGCCGATGCGGACAGCGGCGCGGCGATCACCGCCAGCAGCGGCCACGCCAGGGCCTTCACTTGCCACCTGCCGGGGCGGTGCCCTGCAGCGGGAACTGGCCGAGCGCGCCGCGCACCGTATCGGCGATGCCACGGGTGCTGTTGCCGACCGCGCCCAGCGGGCCACTCATCGTGCCGCCCAGACTGCTGCCGACCATGCCGTCGCCGTTGCGGCCCAGCGTGCCGCCTAGGGCCTGCTGGGTAACGCGTTCAACGGTGGTGCCGCCCGCTACCGCCGGAGGGGTGAAATGGCCTGCACCCATCCCCGCGTAGTCGGCATCGCTGAGCTCATCCATTCCGGAGGCCGGGTCACCGCTTCCGAGCGCTGCGGCGATCTCGCGCTGCGGCTTCGGATCGGCGATCAGCGCGATGCCCGGTGGCGCCATGCGGTAGGCCGGTCGGGCCGCGACATCGCGCAACAGGACGATTTCGCCCGGTTGTGCCTTCACCCCCTGGCGGGCACCGGACGCGCCTGCAGCCGTGGCGACGGCCAGCAGAGCAAGGGCCAGCGATGCAGCCAGGCCACGAATCAGGGTGGTGCCGTCCATGCCGATCTCCCGCGATGGGTGCGGCGGAACCACGCATCAACCGTGCCAACTGCCAAAGGCTGGTGCAGCAGCCGATGCCGGTGGTGCGGGGGGGTGGGGTGCTGCCGGACTGTTACAGCGGCGTCGGGAAATTGTTGGGATTGCGCAACCCGCAGGCGCCACAGGGCAAAGGGACGGCCGACTGTCGCATTGTTGTTACAGGTGCCGTCGCGGACTGCAACGGTGCCGCTTCAGCCGGTGATTTCTTGACGCGCTGCCCATTGCGCCGCCGTTTAGCGCGGCGCTAGGATCCGCCCAACAAAGGCCGCCGAGGTGGCCGTGGAAATCCCGGCGGAGGGCGGCACGCCGGCGATCGACTGACAGTCCGCCGACGGTGTCCGGATGCTGGGGGAAGCATGGCGGCGGTCCCGGAAGCTTCAAGCTCGCGCTGTGTGTTGTGGTTTGGCCAGCCGCTGCCGAACGAGCGCAGCGCGCTCGCGGCCGCAGGCTGGTACGTGCGCAGCATTCAACCCGACCCTGGCATGGCGATCGGGCTGCGTGGCCGTGATCGATTGCTGGCCGTGATCGATCTCCGCCACCTGGACGCAACGGCGTTGCAGCTGCTCGCGCCATGGATCGAACAGCACCTGCATCTGCCCTGGCTGGCAGTGCTGCCGCCGGGCGCAGGCGCCACACCGTCGGCATGGTTGCCCGTGCTGCAGCACTGTCCTGCGCGGTTCACCCTGCCATTCGGCCTGCAGGACCTGGTCTGCGCGATGCGCAGCCAGTTCGATGCGGATGATCCGCCCACCGACGAGGCCTGTGCAGGGCAGGGGCCGCGCGCATTGATCGGCGAAAGCCCGGCGCTGCATGCGGTGCGCACGGTACTGCACAAGTTCGCACCGGTCGAGCTGCCGGTGCTGGTCACCGGCGAAACCGGCACCGGCAAGGAGCTGGCCGCGCATGCGCTGCATGCGCTGTCCGGGCGTGCCGGCAAGCCTTTCATCGCAGTGAACTGCGGTTCGATTCCGGCCAACCTGGTGCAGTCGGAACTGTTCGGGCACGAGCGCGGTTCCTTTACCGGCGCCGACAAGCGCCAGATCGGCGTGTTCGAATCCGCGCAGGGCGGCACCGTGTTCCTGGATGAAGTGGGCGATCTGCCCGCCGAGGCGCAGACCAGCCTGCTACGGGTGTTGCAGGAGGGGACGTTCGAGCGTGTCGGCAGCAGCCAGTCGCTGCGTGCCGATGTCCGCGTGCTGGCCGCGACCCACGTCGAACTGGAACAGGCGGTGGCGCAGGGGCGGTTCCGCAGCGATCTCTATTACCGGCTCAACGTGCTGCGCCTGCTGATGCCACCGCTGCGCGAGCGCGGCGCCGATGTGCTGCTGCTGGCCGAGCACTTCCTGCGTTGCTTCCGGCGGCGCCACACGGTGCGCGCACGCGGCTTCTCGCCCACAGCGAGCCAGGCAATGCGGCGCTTTGGCTGGCCCGGCAATGTGCGTGAACTGCTCAACCGGGTGCAGCGGGCGGCGATCATGGCCGAGGGCGAGCTGATCAGCGAGCGTGACCTTGAACTGGGCGAACCGGCAGAGGTAATGCCCAGCGCGATGCTGCATGATGCGCGCGGCCAGGCCGAACGCGATGTACTGCTGCAGACGCTGCGCCACACCGGCTACAACGTGTCCGAGTGCGCACGGCAGATGCAGATTTCGCGGGTGACGGTGTACCGGCTGTGCCGCAAGCATCGGCTGGAGCTGCCGGCACAGCGCTGAGCCGGGTTGACGCCGCCGCCCGTACCACCGAGTCTGCGGCCAACGACCGCCGCCCTTGCCCTGCGCGAATGAACCAGAGCCCCGAACTGCTGCGCCGCCTGCTGCGTGCCAAGGACCGGATGGACCGGGCCAGCCATGAAGACTGGCCGGTTGCCCGCCTGGCCGAGGTCAGCGCGGTTTCCCCCGCCCACTTCGCGCGCTCGTTCAAGCAGGCCTTCGGCCTGCCACCGCACCGTTACCTGCTCAGCCGGCGCATCGAACGGGCGGTGGCGCTGCTGCGCGAGACCGAGCTGGCGATCACCGAGATCGCGGCGCAGACGGGCTGGACCAGCCTGGGGACCTTCGGCCGGATCTTCCGCGACATCACCGGCGACAGCCCTGGCAATGTGCGGGACCGCGAGCGCGCCGGGCACGCCGCGGCGGAGAGCGTACCCGAGTGCCATGCCCGTGCGGCGCAGCGGCCTGACCTCAACATCGCAGTTTTGGAGAAGCGCCGCCGCCAGGCGGTTGCTAACGTGGACCGCACCTGAGGGAGGTCCCATGACGAATACCGTGAACACGGTCGGCCTGTATGTACGCGAC
The DNA here is from genome assembly GCF_030985895.1 of Stenotrophomonas sp. Sm6012. NCBI lineage: Bacteria > Pseudomonadati > Pseudomonadota > Gammaproteobacteria > Lysobacterales > Lysobacteraceae > Stenotrophomonas > Stenotrophomonas sp. Sm6012. The sequence continues at coordinate 12,876 of NZ_JAPTFX010000003.1, forward strand.
CAGGATGAAGCACTCGAATTCTACGTTGGCACGCTCGGTTTCGAGGTGCACACCGACGTGCGCAATGGCAGCTACCGCTGGTTGACGGTACGCAGCCCCGGCCAGGACGGTTTCCAGCTTGGCCTGTTCGTTCCCGGCCCGCCGACCCATGACGCGGCGACGGCGCAGGCGCTGCAGCGGCTGGTGGCCAAGGGGGCGATGCCGCCATTGGTACTGGCGGTGGATGACTGCCAGGCACGCTATGCGCAATGGCAGGCAAAGGGCGTGGAGTTCACCCAGGCACCGGTCGAGCGCTTCGGCGCCATCGACGCCGGATTCCGTGATCCGTCCGGGAACGGCTGGAAGATGATTGAAGCCCGCTCCGAAGCGAGGCGTCGTCAATGAGTCGCGGTGGTTGGGCGCGGCCGGTGCACCGCTGGACCTCGATCGTGTTCACCCTGGCGGTGATCGCCAACTTCGTGGCGCGCGGGATGGGGCAGGGTGAACCTGCGGCGTGGATCACCTACTCACCGCTACCTCCGTTGTTCCTGCAGCTGTTCACCGGCCTGTACCTGTTTGCGCTGCACTACGCGGGCAAGCGCCGCAGCGCCTCGCTGGGCGCTGCGGGCTGAGCGTGGATCAGGCGACGGCGTCGACCGCGTAGCCGGCAAGCAGGGCCGGCAGGTCTTCCATGCGCTGGAAGATCACCTGTGCGCCGGCCGCGCGCAGCGCCTCCGGCGTGCTGTGGTGCGGGCCACCTTCGCTGAAGCCGAACACGGTCGCGCCTGCCGCAACGCCGGCGGTCGCCCCCGTAACGGTGTCTTCGATCACCGCGCAGCGCTTCGGGTCCACGCCCAGCGCGGCGGCGGCCGCCAGGTAGACATCCGGGTGCGGCTTGGTTTTCGGCATGTCCTGGCCGCTGTAAACGTGGTCGCCGAAGGCATCGAGGATGCCGACCTTGCCCAGCTGCAGCTGCACCTTGTGCAGGTCGGCACCGGAGGCACAGGCGATCCGGCCGCGGGTGGCCGCCGCAATCGCACGCACCGCCTCCGGCGCACCCTGGATGGCCTGCAGGTCACGCTCCAGCGCGATGTTGCGCTGCAGGCGGAATTCCTCCAGCCATTCCTCGGTGAACGGCTTGCCGGTGCGTTCTTCGATCAGGCCGGCCAGATGGGCCACCGACTGGCCGAGGAAGACTTCACCCGCCTGCGCCGGGGTCAGTTCCCAGCCACGCTCGGTGAGCATCTCGGAAAGCACGCGGGCCACCAGCGGCTCGGAATCGACCAGCACGCCGTCACAGTCGAACAGCACGGCATCGAAGGGAAAACGGGACATCTACAGCTCCTGGGGCAGGCGGTTGGGCGCGGGTATCCGCCATTTTCCCATAGCCGCGAGGCCGAGGCACCCGACGATCGCAGGTGCCTCGACGCGACGGGCCGATCAGCCCAGGTCGCAGCCCGCCGGCTGCGGCCAGGTGGTGGCCGGCAGCATGTTCTTCAGCGAGGCCGGTGCATTGATGGCCACGTAGCTGGCACCCAGCAGCTCTTCCAGGTCGGCGATGGTGACCAGGTAGCTGTCCAGGCTGCCCAGGTTGGCTTCATTGGGGATGATCCAGCTGATCGCCTTGGCGGTGCCGGTGTTCGGGTCGCGGGTGATGATCGTCTTCCAGAAGAATTCCGGGGTCGGGATGCCATGGCTGGCCAGGAAGTAGTCGTTGGAGGCGTCGCCGTAGACCACGCCGCCGTAGACGTCCACCGGCGCGATGTCGCGGTAGCACTCGGCCACGTTCTCAGCCTTCACCCAGATGCCCTGGTTGAAGCTGGACACCTGCGGCACGATGTTGGTCATGTATTTGGCGCGGCGGATGTAGGTCGTGTTGTAGTCCATGTGGTTGGAGGTCACCAGGTGGCCACGGTCATAGCCGGACCGGATGCTGGCGTACGAGGCGGTGCTGGTCTGGCCGAGGCAGCCGGCCGGCAGGTCCGGGTCCTTGTAGAAGCTGGACGGACGCGCGGCCGAGCCGGTGTCGGCGGTGAGTGTGTATTCGTAGCGGGTGGCGCTGTGGATGCTGCAGTCGTAGGTCAGTACGAAGCCGCCCTTGTTGAGAGTGACGACCTGGGCCTGGGCGGCGCCGGCAAAGGCGCTGAGGACGAACGCGAAGAAGAAGCTTGCAAGACGCATTGCGGTGCTCCAGCAGAAGATTCAGGGCGCAGCCGTCCGCCACGACCAGGCCGGTGCGAGGTCGGGGAATCGGTTGCGGAGAGGGGTGCTGCGGACTGCAGTGAGACGTGACCGCGATGACAGGGCCGCGGAGGCCGTGCGGTGTCGTAAGCGTCACAAGCTGGCGTCTTTCGGTCAATGACGAAACGACGAAGCTGTGACAGCGCGCAAGCACTGGCGATGTGTCAGATGGAGGAGGACGTCGCTGAAACGCAGGCGTGCTAGGGCATCGCGACGCCCGTGGCTGTCGTCAGGGGTTCGCCTTCAACAGGTAGTCACCCTTGCGTGTTCCCGGCACCAGCGACCACCCCGGCTTCAGCGCCAGCGACCACCCCGCCCCCTGTAGCGGCGGGTCTGCGCTTGCCGGTGCCTGCACGAACACGGCCTTCCAGTCGCCCTGCATCAACGCGCCGTCAGCGACGTCCAGGCTGCCCCAGGTGTCGGTCAGCCGCATCGTTGGATACACCGTGCCGTGGCCCGGCAAAGGTTGCATCGCGTTGGGATTGAACTGGATACGCATGCTGTGCAGATCCAACCGCACCACCGGGCCTGTCACGAAGCGCGCCCGGTTGTGTTCCAGCTGTGCAAGGCGCTGTTGTTCGCGCAGCATTTCGGCTTCGTGCAGTAGCGGCCCGTCGTGGCGCGCGGCAGCGGCGCGCAGCGCGGTTGCATCCACCTGCATGGGGATGCGTGCCGCTTCGGCCAGGTGCGTACCGAGATCCCGGGCGTGGCGGGCCAGCTCGCGGCGCCAGCCAGGTGCGGCCTGGTCCAGCAGCAGGCCATACGCCGGGCCGGTGGCATAGGCGAAAGAGCGGACGAAGCTGCGATCGTCAACGTGTGCGCGAAGGTCATGCAGCGCCGCCTGGATCCGTGCCGACGGCGTTGGATTACCGACGAACACACCGGTGTACTCGGCCAGGCCCTCGTTCAATTCCAGCGCCGCTTCTTCCTGCGCGGCTGCAGGGAAATGGCGGTATCGCTCGGCGCGGAATGCCAGCGCATCCGTCATCGCGCTGCGCAGTGCCACCGCATCGGTGGCTTCGAGTGCGTGCGCAAGTGCGCGCCATTCCAGCTGCAGCCAGTAGCGCCCCTCAAGCGTGTCCAGGTGTTCGTTTCCGCCCTCGCTCGGCGCGATGATGGGTAACGCCGGTTGCAGGCGATGGAACATTTCGTGAGCGAGCAGCGTACTGCGACGGGACGCGTCCTGCGGCAACGGCCACAGCAGCTGGGTCCAGCGTGTACCCGACCAGTCCACGGCGGTGTTGGCGACGATTGCATCCGCCGGAAGCTGGCCTGCGAATACGTTGCCACGTTCTTTCAGCGCGCCATGTGCGTCTGCATGCGAGGCGATGACCTGCCGGCGCTTTGGATCAACCAGCATCATCGGCCCGCACAGGGATTGCCCCCATAGCCGGCCCCGGTCTCCATCGCAGAGCTGTTCGGCGTGCTGGAAGACCCTGTGCGCCGCCGCGTCGGATAGTTCCTGTTCGCTGGCCATCGCGGTACGCAGGGGACATAGCGCCAGGGCGGCAATAAGGACGAGGTGTGGCCTCATGACGTCGATCCATCCTTGGGATTCAGCGCTTCTAGCATCGATTCAAAGGGTGGGCAATGCAGCAAACGTCATGCTGCGACGCAAGGTGCCAGCCACCATTCGCACTGGTACGGTCCGAGCCGTTGCACCACCACCGACGGGGAGAGACGACGATGCGCAAGGTTCTGCTGCTGTTGCTCCTGCTGACCGGGTTGGCCCCCAGCGCCTGGGCGGCCACGGTCAAGACCACCCACCGGACCATTCCCAGCTGGGATGGAACGCCTCTCGGGGCCTTCGTCATCGAACCGCAGGATGCGGGCAGCGGCCGCTACCCGCTGCTGGTGATGCCCAGCAGCTGGGCCGTGCCCAGCGTCGAGTACGTGGGCGTGGCGCAGGCGCTGGCACGGCGCGGCTATGTGGTCATCAGCTACAGCTCGCGTGGCTTCTGGGAATCCGGCGGCAGCATCGACATCGCCGGCCCGGCCACGGTCGAGGATGTCAGCGCCCTGATCGACTGGGCGCTGGACAACACCCGCGCCGATCCGTCCCGCATCGGCGTTTCGGGCATCTCCTACGGCGCCGGCACCAGCCTGCTGGCGGCGGCACGCGATCCGCGCATCAAGGCGGTGGCCGCGCTCAGCGGCTGGGCCGATCTGCAGGCCTCGCTGTACAGCAACGACACCCCCAGCGCGCAGGGGATCGCCCTGCTGGTGGCGGCCGGATTGGCCACCGGGCGCCCCGGCACGGAGCTGGCCACCATCAACCGTAATGTGCTGGTTGGCAATTACCAGGGCGCAGTGGACTCGCTGCTGCCGGTGGCGGCCCAGCGCAGCCCTGCGGCCAGCATCGACGAGATCAACGCCAACCAGCCGGCCGTGTTCCTGGCCAACGCGTTCAACGACAGCCTGTTCCCACCGGGCCAGCTGGTGGACTTCTTCAACCGGTTGAAAGGCCCCAAGCAGCTGCAGCTGCGCCACGGCGACCATGCGCTCAACGAAGCGTTCGGGGCGCTGGGCATTCCCAACGAGGTCTATGACCAGGTGGGCGACTGGTTCGATCACTACCTGAAGGCGGTGGCCAATGGCATCGACCGCCAACCGGCAGTGCAGTTGAAGTCACAGAAGGGCAGCTGGAGCCGCTACCCGGACTGGAAGGCGACCAGCGACGGTGCCGTCAGCTACGGGTTGACCGCTCCTTCGGGCCTGCTGCAGCCGACCGGCGGCCTGGCCGAGAAGGGCGGCACGACCGGCTGGAACTACCGCATCGGCAGCGGCCTGCTGACCGCGGCCAACTCCGGCGTGGCGATGGCCTCCGGCGCGCTGCAGATGATCAACCTGCCGCCGGGTGCCTATGTGCCGTTTGTCGGGCGTAGCGCTGCCGGGGTCTGGCAGGGGCCCGTGCTGTGGAGCCCGCGACGCCTGGACGGCGCGCCGGAGGTGCGCCTGACCGTCACCCCCAGCCGTGCCAACACCACGCTGTATGCCTACCTGTACGCCGAGGATGTGCTGGGCAATGGCCAGCTGATCAGCCACAAGCCGTACACGCTGCGTGGCGCCACGCCAGGGCAACCGAAGACGCTCGACCTGCGCCTGGAAGCGAGCAGCTGGAACCTGCCGGCCGGCAGCCGACTGACCCTGGTGGTCGACACGGTGGACCTGCGCTACTCCGGCATCAGCCAGCTGGGTGGGACGGTGACCTTCAGCTCGCCGGCCGGCGCGCCCTCGATGCTGAAGGTGCCGTTGCATTGAGACTGGCCAGGGGAGGAATGGGCCCATGACCATCGCGCGGCTGCTGCTTGCCGCGGTACTTGTTGCGCCAGGCGCGGCAGGCGCAGCGACGGATTGGCGGGGTACGCTGTTGACGGACCTCGCGGCTGCCGACGCGGCGATGCGCGGCAGTCATCCTGGCACGGTGGACCGGCAGAACCCGGGATTCGTGTTCCAGTTGCGGGATGCGCTGGCCGTTGCGCGGTCACGCGCGGACACGATCGACAGCTTCGCCGGCTACTGGTGGGCCATGAAGGGTTTCGCGGCCTCGTTCAATGATGGCCATGTCAGCCTCAATGCGCGTGCCGCTGCGCCGGAGCTGCCGACGCAGTGGCCGGGCTTCCTGACCGGCTTCGATGGCGACGCGCAGGTGGTGATGAGCGTGGACGATGGCCCGGACCACCCGCCATTGGGTGCACGGCTGCTGTCCTGTGACGGCGTCGATGCGGCGACGCTGGCCGCGCGCCGGGTGGGCGACTTCAATGGGCGCTGGAACCTTCAGGCCAGCCGCATCCAGGGCGGTGGCGAGGTACTGCTGGAGCAGGGCAATCCTTTCCTGCCCACGCCGCACCGCTGCGTGTTCCGCGTCGATGGGCGCGAAAGCACCTACGCGTTGCGGTGGACGGCGCTCGATCCAGGGCAGCGCACGCAGCGGCTGGCCGACACCCGCCGCAGTTTCCGGCCGGCCAACGGCTGGCATGCCCTGCCCGGGGGCGGCTACTGGATCACCACCAGCAGCTTCAATGCCGATCCGGCGGCGCAGAATTTCAAGGAACTGACAGCGTTGCTTGAGGCGCTTGCGCGGGTGCCCGAACCGCTGCAACAGGCGCCGCGGGTGGTGCTGGATGTTCGCGGCAACACGGGTGGCGCGTCGCAGTGGAGCATCGAACTGGCGCGATTGATATGGGGGCGTGCTGCCGTGGATGCGTTGCCGGACCACAGCTGGGTGGAATGGCGGACGTCGGATGCCAACATCGCGCAGCTGCGCGGGTTCCTGCAGAAGCTGGAACAGGCGCCCGATGCATCGCCGGAGCTGCTGGGCATGCTGGAAACCGTGACGCAGGGAATGGCACAGGCACGCGAGCGGGGGGAAGCCCTGTGGCGTGAGCGGCCGGAGCCCAAGGCGAGTGCGGCGCCGGCGTCCGCGCCCGTCGTACCCGTGCGTGCGGGCAGGGTGGTGATCGTGGCCGATGCCGCCTGTGGTTCCGCCTGCCTGGATGCGCTGGACCTGTGGAAGCGCCTGGGTGCGGTGCAGGTGGGTGTCGAGACCTCGGCCGACAGCCTGTACATGGATGTGAGGCCGGACATGCTGCCCAGCGGGCTGGCCCGGATTTCGGTACCGATGAAGGTGTTCCGCGGGCGGGTGCGCGGTTCGAACGAGCCTCACGCACCGGATCGCCGCTATGAAGGTGACATGCGCGATACCGCTTTACTTGAGGCATGGGTACTGGGCGATGCGGCCGCGCGCGACGGTTTCACTCATTGACGGATGACGGACGGCCTTGTGGGTACAGCGCGAGTCAGGATCCCCGTACCGCGCGCAGCCTCAAGATCACCGCACTGCGGCCGATAGTGGTGCAATCACTGGAGAAGGATGTCCTTGAAGATCATGAAGCTGAGCGAGTTCCAGTTTGAGTGCGATATCCAGGCTGATCGCAAGGAGTATCAGTGCTACAGGGATGACCCGGCATCTGGCGAAAGCCCGGTGTACCTGCTGGTCAGCCTCGCGCGGCTGCGAGAGGCCCTGCGCGGGGATTCCCTTTGGGCTGATACGAAGGCGCATCGAGACGACGAAACATTCAAACCCTGGAAGTACGAACGGGCCGTTTCTACGCTGGCGGCCGGAGAGGAAATCTATACCCCCTGGTTGATCTTCCGGGAGGGGCGGATCCATGTGATGGACGGCAGACATCGCCTGTATGCGCTGATTGACCATGGATTCACGCACGCAAGGGTCGTGACAGATCCCTGGCACGCTCCGGCGGTTCGGACACTGGTCGAGAGGGAGGATGGCGGGCCGGGTGACAGCGGTCGACAGGAGTACCTGGACGCCAAGGCAGCAGGCAAGGATCAAGGCGTTGCAGGATGACAGGACGCGCCGGCGCCTGGACAGATCCCGGCGGCGCTGGCCGAAGACTTCCACATGAAGGAGGTACAGTCCCGATGAACATCCCGGCGCCCCCCAACGACCTGGTGACGTTGTTGTCCGCGTTCCCGAAGACGACGCTGCCATCGTCGCTGCCACTTTTCCATGGCGGTGCATTCGCGCCCGGCACTCCACTGTCCGAGATCGCGCACGGCATGTGGTTTTCCACGGATTCCGACCTTGCCACGCAGTACGCACGCTATGGCAGCGCGGGCACTCCCACGTTCCTGTTGGAAGTGATGGCTCATCGCGAACTTTCAGTCATTGTGCTCCCGAATGCACCGCTGACAGTGCTCAGCAAGCACTACGTGCCCTATCTGCCGCATCACGCCGAGATGCACCGGGACCTTGCGGAGAGCTTCAAGGCGATGGCCGTGGATGGCATGGCATTTACGGACCCGTCGCTGCACGCTGCCGGCTTCACTGAGGTGTTCCTCGCCGGGATACAGCACCTCACCTCAGTTGTTTCGCATGATCGCGTCGAGGCAGCAGATCCATTCTGATCCCGGCGGTTCATGGTGTCAGCCCGCGTTGGCTTCTGCACCGCGGTCATGCATCCCGCGCAGTTTCTTCTTGTTGATCTTGCCCACGCTGGTGCGCTCGATGGAATCCACGAAACTGACGCGTTCCGGAATCGCATAGCGTGAGATGTCGCCTGCGCGGCTGCGGGCTGCGATCAGTTCGATGATCTCGGCCTCGGTCACGTCACTGCCCGGCTGCCTGACCACCAGCGGCAGCGGCCGCTCGCCCCATTTCGTATCTGCGATCCCGATAACCGCCACTTCGCTGACCGCAGGATGCAGCGCGATGATGTCTTCCAGCGCCAGCGACGAGATCCACTCGCCGCCGGTCTTGATCACATCCTTGATGCGGTCGGTCACGCGCAGGTAACCGCCTTCGTCGATGTTGCCGATGTCCCCGGTATGCAGGTAGCCGCCCGCCCACAGCGCCTCGGACGCCGCCGGATCGTGCAGGTAGCCTTCGGTGAGCCAGGGCGCGCGTACCACCACCTCGCCGGTGGCGATGCCATCGTGGGGGACATCGTTCATGCCGGGGTCGACGATGCGCAGCTCGACCAGCGGCACCGGTATGCCGGCCTTGGTGCGCAGCGAGAGAACTTCGTCCGCATCGGTCACGGCCTCTGCCTCGATCTGGGCGACGGTCAGCAGCGGGCAGGTCTCCGACATGCCATAGCCACCGAAGATGTCGATGCCGCGTGCCAGTGCCCGTTGCGCCAGCGCACGCGGCAGGGCTGCGCCGCCGATGATCACCTTCCAGTTGGCCAGATCGGCGTCCGCTGCAGCGGGATGCTCCAGCAGCATGTGCAGGATGGTCGGTACGCAGTGCGAGAAGGTCACCTTCTCGCGCGCGATCAGTTCCAGCAGGTTGGCTGGCAGGTAGCGTCCCGGGTACACCTGCTTGATGCCCAGCAGTGTGGCCACGTAGGGCAGGCCCCAGGCGTGCACATGGAACATCGGGGTAATCGGCATGTAGACATCACCGCGATGCAGGCGCCCCTGGGTGGCTGCACTCCCCAGCGCGGCCATGCCGGTCAGCGAATGCAGGACCAGTTGCCGGTGGCTGAAATGGACGCCCTTGGGCAGGCCGGTGGTGCCGGTGGTGTAGAACATCGTGGCACGGGTGTTCTCATCGAAGTCCGGGAACTGCGTGACTGCAGGGGCGCCGCGCAGGCCAGCCTCGTACTCGGTCACAAAACCCGCCGGCAAGGGTCCGACGGCATCCTCCAGCAGGATGCGCGTGCGCAGATCCGGCAGCTGCTCGTCGATACCGTCCAGTATCGGCAGGAAATCGCGATGGGCGAGCAGGACCCGCGCGCCACTGTGGTTGAGCGTGTAGGCAATCTGTTCGGGGGCCAGGCGCACGTTCACCATCATCAGCACCGCGCCGATCATCGGCACGGCGAAGTAGGCCTCCAGGTAGCGGTTGCTGTCCCAGTCCATCACCGCCACGGTGTCGCCGTGCTTGACCCCAAGCGAGGTCAACAGCCCGGCCAACTGGCCGATGCGCGCCTGCAGCGTCCGGTAGTCGAAGCGGACCGAATCGCCATAGACAATTTCCTGGCCTGGGTTCACCGCCAGTGGCGTGTGCAGCAGCTGCTTGATCAGCAGCGGACAGGTGGAGGCGCCGGCAGCAGCGGGGATTGGCATGGGGTGTCCTCGTGGGCGACGTATGGGTGGCCGCCCTTCATGCCGCCACACTAGCCGCACGCCCACGCGGCGCCAGCGTACCTAGGTACGCCTCCCCGAGGCGGGGCGATTTGCTACTCTCGCCTGCACATGCCAACCCTGCTCATCGCCGACGATCACCCCTTGTTCCGCGCGGCGCTGCATCGTGCGGCCGAAGAGGCGGTGGCCGACCTGCAGATCAGTGAGGCCGATTCACTGGACGGCGTGCTTGACGTGCTCGAGCGCCAGCCGATCGACCTGATGCTGCTGGACCTGCACATGCCGGGCAACCACGGCCTGGCCGGACTGGCCACGCTGCGCGCGTTGCAGCCGGGGCTGGCGATCATCATCGTTTCGGCCAATGAAGAGCCGCAGGTGATCCGCCGTGCCATCGACCTCGGCGCCGCCGGCTACTTGCCCAAGAGTTCAGGCCTGAACGAACTGCACTCCGCGCTGCAGTCCGTGCTGGAAGGCGAACGCTGGATACCTTCACTGCTGCGCGAACCGGTGGCCCGGGTCGGGGCCTTCAGCAAGGACGCCGACCTGGCCGCGCGCCTGGCCAGCCTGTCGGCGCATCAGTACCGGGTACTGAGCCTGGTGGCCGAAGGCCTGCTCAACAAGCAGATTGCCGACCGGCTCGGGGTGCAGCTGCGCACCGTCAAGGCGCACATGACACGGATCATGGAACGGTTGGGAGTCCGCAATCGCGCGCAGGCGATCCGCGTGCTGCATGAGATGGGACTGGCCGATCCGTCCCGGCAGATCGAAGACACAGCAGAGCGCTGACCGCTCAAGGCGCTGCCGCTGCGGGAGAGGCCTGCAGATGGTTGATCGCCCAGCGCAGCGCCAGTGGCCTGAAGGGCTTGCTCAGCAGTGACAGCCCTGCGCCGCGCACTGCCTCACGGGTTTCGGCGCCGGTATCCGCACTGAGGATCACCGTGGGCCGTGGCCCGTGTGCTGCCGCCAGGCGCGTGAACAGTTCAACGCCGGTATCGCCGTCATCGAGGTGGTAGTCGAACAGCCACAGTGCCGCATCGTGCGCAGCCGCTTCGATGCCTTCGGCACCGCGCAGGGCGATGACATCGCAGCCCCAGGACAGCAGCAGCTGCTGCATGGCCGCCAGTGCGTCGGCATCGTTGTCGACCACCAGCACACGGGTGCCCCTGAGGGTGCTGCCGGCGTTGGCAGGCGGCTCGATCCGCGGAGCCGCCGGTGCAGCACTGCGCGCCACGCTGACCGAGAACACCGAACCGCGATTGACCACGCTGCGCAACTGCAACGGTGCGTGCAGCAGGGCCGCGATGCGTTGCGCGATGGTCAGCCCCAGCCCCAGGCCCTGGCCATTGCTGCGGTCCACCCGATGGAATTCCTCGAACACCACCGCCTGCTGCTCGGCGGCGATGCCGGGCCCGGTGTCGTGTACGCAGATGGACAGGCATTGGCCGTGGCGACGCACGCCCAGCAGAACGCCACCGTGCCGGGTGTAGCGGATGGCATTGGCCAGGAAGTTCTGCAGCACGCGGCGCAGCAGCAGCGGATCGCTATGCACCCAGGCGTTGGTGCGCAGGTAACGGAACTGCAGACCGCGTGCCGTTGCCAGTACTGAAAATTCCTGCGCCAGCGGGTCCAGCACGGTTGAAAGTGCGAACGGGCGCGGATCGGCCACCAGCCCACCCGCTTCCAGCCGGGAGATGTCCAGCAGGCCGGACAGCAGGTCATCGGTGGAATCCAGCGCACCGCGGATCTGGCGCAGGAAACTGTCCAGGAAGCCGGATTCGATGTGCTGCGACATGGCATCGGTCAGCAGCTGTGCCGCGTGCAGGGGCTGGATCAGATCGTGGCCGACGGCCGTGAGGAAGCGGGTTTTGGCCGCGTTCGCGCGCTCGGCGTCCTGTACCGCCTGCTGCAGCCGGGCGGTACGGTCCTGCACGCGGCGCTCCAGTGTTTCGTTGCTGCGCTTCAGTGCATCCTCGGCGCGACGGAATGCGGTGACATCGGTGAAGGTGGCTACGTAGCCGCCACCGGGCATCGGGTTGCCGCGGATCTCGACGATGGTGTTGTCCGGGAAAACCCGCTCGGAGAGGTGCGGGGTGCCGCGCTGCATATGCGCGACGCGACGCTGCAGTGCCTGCTGCGGAGAGTCAGCGGGGCCCTCGCCGATCTTCAGCTGCGCCAATGCCCAGGCGGTGAGGTTGATCACCGGCTGCCCGACCTGCAGCAGTTCAGGCGGAAACCGGAACAGCGCAGCGTAACGGCTGTTCCAGGCCACCAGCTGCAGTTGCGCGTCGACCACGCTGATGCCCTGGCTCATGTTTTCCAGCGCCGCTTCCAGCAGGCGCTGGTTGAAGCGCAGTACCTGGGTCGCTTCGCCGACGGCACGGGTCACCGCTTCCAGTGGCGCGGCGCCCCCGTCGCGTGCGGCCTCGACCAGCAGGCGTGCCATGCCGGCGCCGACAACGGCGGTCAGTTCGCGTTCGACGGCAGTGACCCGGTCATCATCCAGCAGTTGCCCGGCATCTCCTGCCAGCAACTGGCGCGCACGCTCCTGGCCGAGGAAGCGGCCGGCGGTCTTCCGCAGCGAGGCCGCTGCCACCGCGTCGCGCCGCCGCGGCAGCGAAGGGCGCACCGCCCGCGATACCAGGGCAACGGTGAGCAGGTTGACCGCCAGGCTCGCGCCCATGCTGATGGCGATGTGGCCGGGCTGCATCCGCAGCGAGACCACCGTCAGCCAGTGCAGGCCCTCCGGGCTGGCGGCCGGTGCAGGGAGCACCATCGGCAGCAGTACCAGCCACAGCCAGGCCAGTGAACCCAGTACGATGCCCGCGACGATGGCCGGGGAGGGCGTGCGTGGGCGGTACACCGCCAGCAGCACCGCCGGTGCCAGCTGCGAGAGCGCGGTGAAGGACATCAGGCCGAAATCGCTGAGCGCCTCGGTATCGCTCATCGCGCGGCTGTACAGCCACGACATCAGGAACACGGCGAGGATGCCGGCACGGCGGAACGCCAGCACGCGCGGACGCAGGTCGGCATGCGCCACGCCGCCCTCGAAGCCACTGATCAGGCGCGAACCCAAGCCGTGGTTGCCGAGCATGATCGACAGGGTCAGGCCGGACAAAATCATCATGCCGGTTGCGGCGCTCAGGCTGCCCAGGTAGGCCAGCAGCGCCAGCAGGTGGTGGCCACCGGCCTGCGGCAAGGCCAGCACGTACAGGTCGGGCGTCACCGACGCCGGCAGCTGCGCGGCTCCAGACAGTGCCATCGGCACCGACGGCAGGCCGATCAGCAGCAGATAGACCGGAAACATCCAGCGCGCCGTTTTCAGGTCCGAGCTCTGGCGCAGTTCCACCACCCCGACATGGAACTGGTGGGGCAGGGTGAAGGCCGAGATCGCACCCAATGCGACCATGGTGAGGTAGTCCGGCACGATGGCCGGTGGCGGCAGCTGCGCCATCCTGTCCAGCAACGGCATGCCGGCCCGGTGCACCGACAATGCCGCATACAGGCCAATGGCCAGCAACGCGGCCAGCTTCAACAGTGATTCCAGCCCCAGCGCGACCACGATGCCACGGTTCGGTTCGGTGGCCGACGCCTTGCGCGCGCCGAACAGCAGGGTGAAGGCCGCCATCGTCAACGCGAACCAGAACGACATGTCCAGGTGCGCGCCGGCCGGTGCGAAGCGATCGCCAAGCAATGCCCCCAGTCCCTGGCTGACGGCTTTCAGCTGCAGCGCGATGTAGGGAATGATGCCGAACAGAGCAACCAGGGTGATGGTGAAGCCGAGGCCGCGATCTGCGCGCAGCCGGGCCACCACCAGGTCGGCGATGGTGGCACTGTTGTGCTGCTTGGCCAGGCGCCCCAGCCGCACCAGGAAGGGCAGGCCGAAGGCGAAGATCAGCGCCATCCCGGCCAGGGTCGGTGGAATCGGAAAGCCCCATTGCAGGCCCTGCGAAGCGGCGCCGTAATAGGTCCATGCGGTGCAGTGCACCGCCAGCGACAGCGCATAGATGGCCGGCCACGCGCGGGCCAACCGGTGCCCCTGGCGCTCGCCCCAGAGGGCCACGCCAAACAGCAGTACGGTCCACGCAATACAGGCGAACAGGACGACAGTGGGCGTCAACATCGCTCCAGTGTAGGCAGGGAGCCGGGCAGGCGGGTGCTACGGGGCAAGTACGATCAATGACAGCTGCTCAGCAACCAGTGCCAGCTCGCCATCGTCAACGCGTTCGACGGCCTTGCGCTGGGTCAGCAGCCACTGCCCCGGCTCGCGCGTCTCCAACGACACCAGCTGCGAGCGCACCCGTACGGCGGTGCCGCTGGGTACCGGCGCCAGGAAGCGGACCTTGTTCAGACCATAGTTGAGGACATGGGCAATACCGGGAAAGCCGGCCAGGGCCGCCACGTCGTCCTGCACGGTGAGCGAGAGCAGCAGGAAGCCATGCGCGATGGTGCATCCACCGGGCAGCGCTGCCTGTGCGCGCCGCGGATCGACGTGGATCCAGTTATGGTCGCCGGTGGCGTCTGCGAAGGCGTCGATCGTTGCCTGCGTGATGTGCATTCCGGCGCCCGCGCGTTCCTCCGCGGCCCACCGCTGCAGGGCCTGCAGCGCACTGTGCAGCGCGTCCGCCACAGGGCCGCTGCTCACCGCACACGCTCCAGCAGGGCCAGGATCGCATCGCGTGCTTCAGGCTCGGACAACATCGGCGCATGGCCGACGTCGGGCACTTCAACCAGGCGGGCACGCTCCGATGTCGCCGCCATCTGCCGGGCAACATCGGCCGGCAGGATATCGGACAGCGCACCGCGCACCACCAGCACCGGCACCCGCGCGGTCAGCCCGCGCACCGCGCGCCACAGCACGGGGCGCAGCAGCCACAACAGCCAGGGACGCGTCGTGCGGATCACCGCCGGGTCGTAGTCCAGTTCCAGCAGCCCATCGCTGCGCGGGCGGAAGGTGCGCACCGCCATCGCCCGCCAGTCCTCGGTGCTGAAGCGCGGGAAGGCGGCCTTGCCGATCGACGCCACATAGGCCGTGGCCTGCTCCAGATCCATCGGCGGTACCGGCTTGCCGGCGTACTTGCCGATCCGCGCCAGCGCTTCGCGCGGGACCTTGGGACCGGCATCGTTCAGCACCGCCGCGGAAATCAGCTGCGGTGCGCGCGAGGCGAGGGTGATGGTCACCAGCACGCCCAGCGAGGTGCCGACGAAAACCGCCGTGTAGATGTTCTGCGCGCGCAGCAGCGCCACCATGTCATCTGCATAGGTGCGCGGGTTGTAGCTGGACGGATCATGCGCACGTTCTGATCCGGCGCGGCCACGCAGGTCAACCGCGATCACGCGCCAGCCCACGGCAGTGAGGATGCCGGCGAGCGCATCGAAATCGGCGCCATTGCGGGTCAGGCCGGGGATGCAGACCACCGTGCCGCGGGCCGCCTGCCCGGTATCCGGTGCATGGTCACGCGCGTGCAGGCGCAGGCCATCGTCGCTGTTCCAGTACAGATCTACGTAAGACTGCATCATGCACGGGGCTTCCTGGAAATCGTATCGGATGCTCTAGAAATCGTAACGGACGCTGAGGCTATATTGGCGTGGCGGGCCGTAGAAGCCAATCAGCGTGCCGACCGCCGGGATGTTGTAGCCGGTGGTGCGGTACTCCTTGTCGGTCAGGTTGGTGCCCTGCAGCGAGAAGGTCCAGGCATCATCCAGACGCCAGATCACGCCGGCATTGACCAGCCCGTAGCCCTCCTGGCGGATCACCGGGCTCAGGTCGGTCGTTGGCCACACCTCGCTTTGGTAGCTGTAGCTCACCCGCGCCGACAGGTTGCTGCCGTTGGCCAGGTCGGTGCGGTATTCCAAGTTCACTGCCCCCGAAAACTCCGGCGCATTGGTGAACTTCATCTGCCGGGCCACGTTGATGCCACGGTCCATGTACTCGTCGTACTTCGTGTCCAGCCAGGCCAGGTTGCCGGAGATCAGCCAGTGCTGGCTGGGCAGGTACTGGTATTCGACCTCCAGGCCCTTGACGGTGCCGGCGCCGGCATTGGTGAAGTCGCCGAAGAAGGAATCATCGATGCCATCGCCATTGGTATCCAGGCCGGTGAACACCGACAGCTGGATGTCCTTGTACTTGTTGTAGAAGGCCGACAGGTTCAGGAACAGGCGCTGGTCGAGGAAGGCCATCTTGCTGCCGACCTCGTAGCTGTCCACGGTCTCGTCGTCGAACGGCTCGGCCGAGCGCGGCACCGCCACCGCGTTGGCACGGATGTTGTAGCCACCGGACTTGAAGCCGCGCGTGGCCAGGCCGTAGACCATGATGTCCGGGGTGATCTGGTAGTCCAGCGAGACCTTGGGCGAGACATTCTTGAAGTTGGTCTTCTTGTCGAAATCCGCGGTCACCGCCACCGGCCGGCTGAAGCCCGGGTCGGCATAGAGACGGTTGAGCACGATCGCGCGCTTGTCCTCGTCGGTGTAACGGGCGCCCACATCCAGCTTGAGCCCGCTGGTCAGGTCGAAGGTCCAGTCCGCGTACAGCGCGATGCTGTCGGTCAGCACTTTGCCCTGGTTGTCGGCGAACTGCGCGCTGAAGTAATTGTTTTGGATCTGGCCACCGGCCTCGCCGCTGAACTGGTACAGGCCGACCACGCCGCGCACGCGACCGCCCGCATCGTAGTTCAGCTGCACTTCGTTGCTGACCTGGTTGTCGTTGTAGGTGCCGCTCACGTCGGCCAGCTTGACCGGCGTGGTATCGAAGTCGATGTTGGCCTCGCTGTCCGATTCGCGCTTGGCCAGCACGTACTTCACGGCGATGTCTTCGTTCGGCCGCCAGTTCACCGTGGCCGACGCGCCCTTGGTTTCCACATTGTTGAGATTGCGCATGCCCGAGCGGATGTCGTAGCGGCTGTCCATCGGCGGGTAGGGGCGCAGGAACGGGTTCGGCGCCAGCATCTTCGAGCCACGCATGCCGGACTGGTCGTCGATCCAGTCCAGAGCGAACTGCACGTCGAAGTCGTCGCCCGCATAGGCGCCAAGATTCAGGCGTGCCGCGTTGATCTGCTTGTCGCTGACCGGTTGGCCGTTGAAGGTGTTTTCGCCAAAGCCATCGTGATTCATGCTGGCCACCGCCACGCGCGCACGCAGGCCGCTGTCGGCGCCGCCGATCGGGCCGCCGATGGCCGCCTTGGCATCGAGCTGGCTGTAGTTGCCCACGGTGATCTGGGCGAAGCCCTCGGTCTGGGTGGGCAGGCCACGCGAGATGTACTTGATCGCGCCGCCGATGGTGTTCTTGCCGTACAGCGTGCCCTGCGGGCCGCGCAGTACTTCGATGCGCGAGACATCGAACACGTCCAGCAGGGCGCCCTGGGGGCGCGCGATGTAGACGTCATCCAGATAGATGCCCACGCCCGGGTCGGCGCCCCAGGTCGGGTCGGACTGGCCGATGCCGCGGATATAGGCGGTGACCGTGCTGCTGGCGCCGCGCGCGGCGTAGATGGTGAGGTTGGGCACCTGCGCATCCAGGTCACTGATGTCCTGGACATTCATCCTGTCCAGCGCTTCGGAAGTGAAGGCGGTGACCGCCACCGGCACTTCCTGCAGGGTTTCCTCGCGCTTGCGGGCGGTGACCTTGATGCTGTCCAGGTTGGTCGGCGAGGCCGACCGGCCGGCCGGCGGCGCTTCCTGTGCCAGTACCGGCCCCGCGGCCAGCCATGCGCCGATCATGAGACTCAAGCCATTCCGCTTCATCCGCTCCTCCCCCAGGCATGTCCGTATTGATGGCCCCTTGCCATCCCTGCAGCCAAGGCTAGCGGTGTCATCCGCGGCCAGCGAGTGGACCTAGGTCCACTCGGCAGTGGCCATGGGATGCGGATACTGGGGGCGCCCCAGCCGGGAACGCTCCCCGGTACGCCTTCATCCACGACCCACGCATGAGGATCTGGCCATGAACTCCACAATCGATTCGATCAAGCGGGTGCTGCTGATGCTGTGCTTCTGCCTGGCAGCAGGCAGCGCTTCTGCCGCAGGCCCGGCCGGCCATTGGGATATCGGCCTGTACGGCAATCTGTTCGGCGCCCGCGAGTACCAGGTCTGGGTACCTGCCGGCTACGACGACGCCCAGCCGCTACCGCTGCTGCTGCACGGCTGCGTGACCGGGCCGAACCTGATGGGCGAGGCCTCGGGCTTCAACGATGTGGCCGATACCGAGCGCTTCATCGTGGTCTACCCACGACAGAACGTCACTGCCAACCCGGCGCGTTGCTGGAACTGGCAGCTGCCGATCAACCAGGCGCGCGACAGCGGTGAAGCGGCGATCCTGGCCGGCATCGTGGACAAGGTAAAAACCGGCTACAGCGTCGATCCGCACCGCGTCTACGTCACCGGCATTTCCGCCGGCGGTGCGATGACCTCGATCATGCTCGCCTGCTACTCGGACGTGTTTGCCGCCGGCGCCATCCATTCCGGTGGCATGTTCAAGGGGGCGACCACGATTTCCGGCAGCGCCTATGCACTGCTGGCCGGCAGCATCTACTCGCCCGACAGCAATGGCCGGCTGGCCTGGCAGTGCTCCGGATCGCCGTCGCCGCGACCGCTGCCGGTACTGGTGTTCCATGGCAGCGCCGATCTCACCGTCAACCCGGTGAACGGGCAGCAGGCCGTGCGCCAGTTCCTGCAGACCAACGATCTGGCCGATGACGGCCAGGACAATGACTCGGTGAAGTATTTGCCGACCAGCACCTATCACGGGCAGGTGCCGGGCGGCCGCGCCTATACGGTGGATACCTATGCCTACGGCGGCCGCACGCTGGTCCAGCATTATGTGGTGCAGGGCATGGGCCATGCGTGGAGCGGCAGCCAGTCGGGCCTGCCGTTCACCGACCCCAAGGGGCCGGATGCCACGCTGATCACCTGGTTGTTCCTGAAGGACTACCAGCGCTGAGCCTGGTCTTCAGCGCCAGGCCCGCGCAGGCGGGTGCTCCGTTCGGCCAGGAAGCGCTTGGGCGGAGCACCCACGGTCTTGCGGAACATGGTCACGAATGCGCCCGCGCTGTCGTAGCCCAGCTCATCCGCAACAGCCTGGACGGTCTTGCCACCGGCCAGCATCGGCAACGCGACCACCACATGCATCTGCCGGCGCCAGCGCCTGACACTCAGGCCGGTTTCAGCGGAGAACAGCCGGGACATGTTGCGCTCGCTCATGCCGATCCGGCCGGCCCAGACGTCCAGCGTTGCCCGCTCGGCGGGCGCGCCCAACATCGCACTGGCCAGCCGGCGCAGCCTGGACTCGGACGGCATCGGCAGGTGGATCCACTCCGGCGGCGCGGCAATGAGTTCGTCCAGGAGCACCGCCATCAGCCGCGCCTGTGCGCTGCCGTGCTCGTACTGCTGGGGATGATCTGCCACGCGTTCCAGCAGGGCCTGCATGAACGGGGTGATCGCCATCGTGCAGCACTGCGTAGGCAATCCCGGTGCCGCTCCGGGTTCAACGAAGACGACGAATCCATGCGGCTTACCGCTGCTGCTGGCCCGATGGGTCAGACCGCCCGGAATCCAGACCGCCCCCTGCGGCGGAACCACCCACAGGCCGGCATGGGTTTCCAGCGTGATCAGTCCACGCGTGGCGACCATCACCTGTGCCTTCCGGTGCTCATGGAAGGGCATTTCCCAGGCATCGGGAATGGGTTCCAGTCCAAGCACCATCACCGGCAGGTCGATCCGATCGGGGTAGTCAGGACCGACCTCGTCCTGCCCTGCAAGCGAAATCGTCACTTCGCTACCCGCCCGGTGTGCGTTGGGCGGGCCCTGTAGTGCCGTTCAGGCTCCGTCACGTGCCTGCTCCGGGTCGCGCCTGTGCCAGACGCAGATGAAACCCATCAGGACGTGGACGATGGGCGGGTCAGCACAGGGGGCGGCGACGGCCGCGGTGGTATCGTTCATGTGGGCATCCTCTGTCGTCGAGGATGGGAAGCGTATTCGGCGGCCGGAGCGGGGTCATTCGACAGTTCCGCCAGGTGATTCATCAATCCGGCCAGATGAGCGCAGCCAGATCCGATCGGGATGTCCAGCGCGCTGTGGCCAACGCGCAGCGCACGGCTACAGCAGCAGCAAGGCGCCGATCAGCGCGGGCGGCATCACCAGCGCACCGACGCGCAGGAAGTCGAGCGCGCTGACATGCTCGCCTTCGCGGCGCAGCGCTACCAGCCACAGCATCGTGGCCAACGAGCCGGTCACCGACAGGTTGGGGCCCAGGTCCACGCCCACCAGCAGCGCGGCCCGGGTCTGTGCCGGCAGATCGGCCATCTGGCCCAGCGATCCGGCGGCCAACCCCACTGGAAGATTGTTGGCCACGTTGCTCAGCAGCGCGGCAGCACCCCCGGCCAGCCAGCTGGCCTGCCCGGGCGATGCCTGTGCCAGGGCCTGCAATGCCCTGGCCGTGCTCTGGATGGCACCGGTCTGTGCCACGGCTTCCACCAGCACGAACAGGCCAGCCACCAGCGGCAGCACGCCCCACGACACGTGGCGCAGCATCGGCAGCGGGCTGCGGCGCTGCCGGATCGCCACCACGGCGACGCTGAGCGCCCCTGCACAGAACGTGGCCAGGCCCAGCGGGCCGTTCAACGCCGAGGTCAGCAGCAGCACGCTGCCGGTGAACAGGACGCCCAGTGCGCTCAGCCGGCCACCGTCGGTCAGCGGCCGATGCTCCGGTGCCGCCACCAGCGGCTGGGCGATCTCGCGCCGATGGACCCAGCGCAGCACCAGGTAGGTGGCGCCGATCGCGGCCAGCGAGGGCAGTGCGAACTGCGCCAGCCACTGCAGCAGCGGTGGCATGTGCTGGCCGTACACCACCAGATTGGCCGGATTGGAAATGGGCAGCACGAAGCTGGCCGCATTGGCGATGAACGCGCAGACGAACAGGTAGGGCAGCGGGTTGGCACGCGCCGCCCGGCAGGCGGCGTAGACCGCGGGCGTCAGCACCACGGCCGTGGCATCGTTGGACAGAAACACCGTCACCAGCGTGCCGACCAGGAACACCTGATCGAACAGGCGCCGCCCCGAGCCGCCGGCATGGCGGACGGCATAGAGCGCCAGCCAGTCGAACAAGCCTTCGCGACGGGCGAGCTCGGCCAGCACCATCATGCCGACCAGGAACAGATAGACGTCACGGCCCTCGGCCACCGCACCCCAGGTCATGTCCAGCGATACCGCACCCAGCAGCGGCAGCAATGCGGCAGCCGCCAGCGCCCACACGTATTCCGGAATGCGGAACGGACGGAACAGCAGGCCGACCGTGGCCACGGCCACAGCCGCCCAGATCAGCAAGGGTGAGTAGGAAACGGGCATCGGGCGGGGGATCTCGGCTGCGCCGGCACGCCACGAAGAGCAACGCGCCCGCTGCACCCACAGCAGTTCGGAGGGAGGCGGCATCATACCCTGCGAACTGTGCTGCAGCGGGCAACGACGCCCGGGCCGGGGTCAGGCCGAGAGTTCCTCGCGCACGATCCTCGCGCCTTCGCTGAGCGCGCGCAGCTTGCCCCGGGCGACATCGCGGGCCAGCGGTGCCATGCCACAGTTGGTGCTCGGGTACAGCTTGTCGGCATCGACGAACTGCAGTGCCCTGCGCAGGGTGCTGGCCACTTCCTCGGCGGTTTCCACCGTGCTGGAGGCCACATCGATGGCGCCGACCATCACCTTCTTGCCGCGCACCAGTTCGATCAGGTCGATCGGCACGTGCGAGTTGTGGCATTCCAGCGAGATGATGTCCAGGCTGGACGTCTGCAGCTTCGGGAACGATTCCTCGTACTGGCGCCACTCCGAGCCCAGCGTCTGCTTCCAGTCGGTGTTGGCCTTGATGCCATAGCCGTAGCAGATGTGCACGGCGGTTTCGCACTTCAGTCCTTCAACCGCCCGTTCCAGCGCGGCCACGCCCCAGTCGTTCACTTCGTCGAAGAACACATTGAAGGCCGGCTCGTCGAACTGGATGATGTCCACGCCGGCGGCCTCCAGCTCCCTGGCTTCCTCGTTGAGGAGCTTCGCGAACTCCCAGGCCAGCTTCTCGCGGCTCTTGTAGTGCGCGTCGTACAGCGTGTCGATCATGGTCATCGGGCCGGGCAGGGCCCACTTGATCGGCTGCGAGGTCTGCCGCCGCAGGAACTTCGCATCCTCGACGAACACCGGCTTCGGGCGGCTGACCGCGCCGACCACGGTGGGCACGCTGGCATCGTAGCGGTTGCGGATGCGCACGGTCTCGCGCTTCTCGAAATCGACGCCGCTGAGGTGCTCAATGAACGTCGTCACGAAGTGCTGCCGGGTCTGCTCACCGTCGCTGACGATATCGATGCCGGCATGCTGCTGTTCCTGCAGGGACAGGCGCAGCGCGTCCTGCTTGCCTTCGGTCAGCGCGTCGTCCTGCAGCTTCCAGGGCGACCAGAGCTTCTCGGGCTCTGCCAGCCAGGAGGGCTTGGGCAGGCTGCCGGCGGTGGAGGTGGGGAGCAGTTTCTTCGTCGACATTACGTGTTGTGTCCTGGGGGCGAATGGAAATCGATGGATCAGCGGGCAGCCCACTGCTCAAGCACGGCGCGGTACGGCTTGATGAAGTGCTCTTCGGTGAACCGGCCCTGCTTGACCGCCAGCTGGCTGCGCTCTTCGCGGTCGTAGACGATGCGGGTGGATGAATAGTCCTGGTGCTTCAGGCTGGGCTGGTAGACCTTGCCGGCCACGGAATTGGCGTTGTAGATCTCCGGGCGGTAGATCTTCTGGAACGCTTCCATGGTGCTGATGGTGCCGATCAATTCCAGGTTCGAGTAGTCGCCCAGCAGGTCGCAGCGGAAGTAGAACGCCAGAGGCGCGACGCTGCCCGGCGGCATGAAGTAGCGCACCTGCAGGCCCATCTTGTCGAAGTACTGGTCGGTGGGGGAGAACTCGCCCTGGCGGTACTCCACGCCCAGGATCGGGTGGTGGTTCTCGGTGCGGTGGTAGGTCTTGCTGCTGGACACGCTGATGCAGATCACCGGCGCCTTGCTGAAGTTGGCGCGGTAGGCGTCCGACGCCAGGAAGTGCCTGAACAGCTTGCCGTGCAGGTCGCCGAAGCCGTCCGGAATGCCGAAGGTGGCCTTGCCCTCGTTGCTGGCCGGCAGCACCACGCTGAAGTCGTAATCGCGCACGTAGGACGAGAAGTTGTTGCCGACGATGCCTTCGCTGCGCGTGCCGGTCTGCGTGTCAACGATGGTCGGCCGCAGCACTTCGATCAGTGGGAACGGATCACTGCCATCGCCGCCGTCGATGTGCATCTCCACCGAGATGATGTCCAGCTCGACCGCGTAACGGTCGGCATTGGGGTTGTCCCAATGGGCCAGATCGTTGAAGCGGTTGTTGATCATGCTGATCGTGTTGCGCAGGTTCTCCTGCCGCGAGGCGCCACGGGCCAGGTTGGCGAAATTGGTGGTGATGCGCGTGCCGTCAGCGGGCTGGTAGTCCTCGTTGAAGGGGATGCGCGTGATGCTGAAGGTGAAGCGGTCGGTCGTCATGGGTGGCGTTCCGGGTTGCGGGGTGACATCCGAATGCAGGCCTGCGGCATTCGGCATTCAAAGGGCTGCTGCTATCTCGGCGGTGGCCGGTGCGGCGCGGTGGGACAGGGCAAGCAGGGGCAGCGCCCGCTGTACCGCCAGCCGTGCCCGCTGCGCCAGCGCCTCGTTGTGCACGCGGCCATCGGCGAAATCGCGGTCGGTGGCATAGACGCCCAGCGGCAGCGTGCGGGCCTGGAAGAAGCTGAAGAGCGGCCGCAGCTGGTGGTCGATCACCAGCGCATGGCGTTCGCTGCCGCCGGTGGCCGCCAGCAGGATGGGGGTGTCGACCAGTGCGTCCTGGTGGATGAAGTCGAAAAAGTGCTTGAACAGGCCGGTGTAGGAGCCGCGGTAGACCGGTGTGGCCACCACCAGTACGTCGGCCTGCTCGACCGCCGCCAGCTGCCGCTCCACCGCCTCGGGCAACTGCGAGCGCCACAGCGCACCGGCCAGCTGCGGCGCCAGTTCGCCCAGCTCGATCAGGTGCGGTTCGCAGGCAACGTCTTCGCCGATCAGGTCCAGCAGGTGCTCGGCCAGGGTTGCAGCCCGCGAGGGGCGCTGCAGTCCGCCGGAGACGGCGACGATACGGAGGGGGCGGGTCATCGGTCTGCTTTCAGCTGGGGAGGGGCTGCTTCGGGCGGTCTGCGCGGACGCAGTCCTGCAGGCCGGCGGGGTGGCCGGGCGTACAGGCAACCGAAGGCATGAGCCGATGCTAGCCATGCCCTTCCATGACGTAAAATGGTATTACTTCACCAATCCATGAGCGGGATTCATCATCATGCTGGAGCGGATCCATCTCAGCATCGTGCAGCAGGTCGAGCAGCAGGGCTCATTGACCGCCGCTGCCGGCGTCCTCAACCTGACCCAGTCGGCGCTCAGCCACAGCATGAAGAAGCTGGAGCAGCAGCTGGGCACCGATGTCTGGTTGCGCGAGGGGCGCAGCCTGCGCCTGACCCAGGCCGGGCAGTACCTGCTGGCGGTGGCCAATCGCGTGCTGCCGCAGCTGGACCTGGCCGAGGAGCGATTGGGCCAGTTCGCGCAGGGCGAGCGCGGCGCGCTGCGCATCGGCATGGAATGCCATCCCTGCTACCAGTGGCTGCTGAAGATCGTCTCGCCCTACCTGGCCGCGTGGCCGGACGTGGACGTGGACGTCAAGCAGAAGTTCCAGTTCGGCGGCATCGGCGCGCTGTTCGGCTACGAGATCGACCTGCTGGTCACGCCCGATCCGCTGCTCAAGCCCGGCCTGAAGTTCGTGCCTGTGTTCGACTACGAGCAGGTGCTGGTGGTGGCCAGCAGCCACGCCTTGGCCAGGGTAGACCACGTAAAGCCGCGCCAGCTCGGCCAGGAAGTGCTGATCAGCTACCCGGTGCCGTTCGAGCGGCTGGACATCTACAACCAGTTCCTGCTGCCGGCCGGCATCACGCCGCGTCGCCACAAGACCATTGAAACCACCGACATCATGATGCAGATGGTGGCCAGCGGGCGTGGCGTGGCCGCCATGCCGCGCTGGCTGGTGGAAGAGTACGCCGCGCGCATGGACGTGGTGCCGGTGCGCCTGGGTGCGAAGGGCATACCCAAGCAGATCTACCTGGGGGCACGCGAGGCGGACACCGCCATCGACTACCTGCAGGCCTTCGTCGAACTGGCCCGCAACAGCACGCCCATCGCCAGCAACGTGCGCGGGGGCGGGTGATGTCCGCACGTGCGCCTGCCCGGGCAGCGGCTTTCATCAGCAGGTATTCACTGGAGGTCAGCGCGAAGGCCCTGCCCGCGTTGCGCGCCGAAGCAGATCGCATCGCGCCCGGCACGATCATCTCCATTCCGTACCTGGCAAGCGAAGACGACAACGCGCGGCTGGCAGCGGCACGCATTGTGCGCCAGCTGGGTTTCGAGCCGATGCCACATCTGTCGGCGCGCCGCATCGAGTCGCGGGCTGCGCTTGAGCGTTTCATGCAGCGTGCCGCCAGTGAGGCCGGGGTGGAGCGATGCCTGTTGATCGCCGGCGATCTGGCAGCGCCGGCCGGGCCGTTTGCCGACAGTGTCGCGATCATCGACACCGGCATTCTCGAAGGCTCCGGCATCAAGGTGGTCGCCATCGGCGGGCACCCGGAAGGCCATCCGATGATGGGCAGTGGGGAACGCTGGGAGGTGCTTGAACGCAAGTGCCAGGCCATCGAGGCACGGCGCATGGCGCCGCTGATCATCACCCAGTTCGCCTTTGATGCCGACATCGTCCTGGCCTGGCTGGATGATCTGCGTTCGCGCGGCATCCGCGTTCCGGTACTGGTCGGCGTGCCAGGGCCGGCCAGCATCACGCGGTTGGCGCGCTACGCCGCGATGTGTGGCGTGGGAGCCAGTGCCTCGATGCTGGCGCGGTACGGCATCTCGATCGGCCGGTTGCTGGGACCGGCCGGGCCGGAGGTATTTGTCGACCGCCTCGTGCAGGGGCTGACCGACGCCCATGGCGCGGTCAGTCCGCACTTCTTCCCGTTTGGCGGCATTGCAGCATCGCTGGCGTGGATCGAGCGCTACCAACGGCACGCACTGGCCTCCAGCTCCTCATAGGCCATCAGTCATGGCAGCCGGGCCGCGTTCGCGGCAGCCCGGCACCGCTACACTGCGGCATCGACTCGTGAGGTAGGTAGATGCCCAGCGCCATCCTGCAGTTCTCCATGGAGTGGAAGCGGTCAGTGCTGAGGGTGGTTTCCGCAGCGGCGGGTTCGCTGGTGTTGCTGGCCGGCATCGCCGGGCAGGCGAGTGCGGCCGCTGGCCCGGCCGAGATCGCGCAGCTGGTGGACAGCTATGCAGCAAACCGTGATTTCAACGGCGTCGTGCTTGTCGCCCAGCACGGGCGCATCCTGTATCGGGGCGCCCATGGACTGGCCAACCGTGAATGGCAGGTGCCGAACGTCGAAGACGGCGTCTTCTGCATCGGCTCGCTGAGCAAGCCGATCACCGCCATCCTGGTGATGCAGCTGGTGCAGGAAAATACATTGCGGCTGGACGGCACGCTGGGCGAGTACCTGCCCGCGCTCTATGCCGGCACGCCTGCAGCTGCGGTCACGGTGGCGCAGCTGTTGAATCACACGTCCGGCATTGTCGACCTGCCGCGCAGTTACGAAGACCCGTGGTGGCAGACGCAGGCCCGGCTCTCCCTGGCGCCCGATGACTTCGCCAAAGCGTGGATTCCCGGCACGCTGCAGAGCGCGCCGGGGGCCGAGTGGCGCTACAACAACAATGGCTACTTCCTGCTCGGCCTGATCATCGAGAAGGCAACGGGCGCCAGCTACGAGGCCAACCTGCAGCGCCGGATCCTGGACAAGGCCGGCATGACCAACAGCGGGCTGTACCACGCCAGCGCACTCATTCCGCGCCTGGCGACCGGCTACCAGACCCGGCCGGACTTCAGCCTGGCGCGCCCGATGCCCATCGATCCGAGCGTCTCGTTCTCGGCCGCCGGCCTGTACTCCACCGTTGACGATCTGCTGCGGCTGGACCAGGCCCTGCAGAATGATTCACTGCTGAGCGCGCCTTCGCGGCGGGCCATGTGGACCAACCATCGCTCGGGCTATGGCTACGGTTGGGAAGTGGAGAACTGGCCTTTGCCTGCCGGTGGCACCTACCCGGTGGAATCGCATACGGGCAGCGTTCCGGGCTACCAGACCTACTGGCTCCGCGCCGGGCAGGATCACTCGGTGGTGATCGTGCTGGACAACTACTGGCAGGGCGAGACCGCAGCGAGCCTCGGCAAGGAACTGATGGGCGTGCTGCACGGCATGCCGGTTACCCTGGCGCGGAAGAATCTGGGCACCCTGCTGGTGCCGGCCGCACTTTCATCGGGGGTGCAGGGCATGACCCGCGCCTATGAGGCACTGGGGCCTGCGGCCAGCCAGTACGACACCTCCGAGCAGGCGCTGAACTCGCTGGGCTATCGTCTGCTGAGGATGAAGCGCGTGCCGGAATCAGTGGCCGTGTTCCAGTGGAATGCCCGCGCGCACCCGCAATCGGCGAACGTGCATGACAGCCTGGGCGAAGCCTACCGGGCCAATGGCCAGCGCAAGCAGGCGATCAACAGCTACCGGACGGCGGCGGCGCTGGCGCCCGGCGACGCGCGCCTGCGCGCCGTATTGAAGGAGCTGGAACAGGAGTGAACGGGGCGCTTCAGCCCGGCAGGTCGCACTTCATCCGGCCGTCCACATAGTAGGGCTTCGGCACGTTGGGGTTCTCGCTGGTCTTTTCGAACACCACTTCGAACGAGGCGGCATCGGGCGTGCCCTTGCGGCCGGTACACGCATCCTGCAGCTTCTTTTTCACCGCCGTGATGCCGGCCTCGCGGTTGGCGCCGTCGGCGCTGTTGGTCAGGTTCACGGTCTCGGCCGAGGCCAGCGGGCTCAGGGCGAGCAGGCCGCCGGTCAGCAGCAGGGTGTGCAGCTTGGTCATGGGTCGTGCCTTGTGGGTTTCCAATGGAGTCCCAGCATAGGGTTGGGCCGTTAACGGGATGTGGCCGCAGGGGCCTGAGTCGGTGCGCATCGCAGCGTAATCCGCGATGGCTGACAGCTGTCACTGGCCGCAACCCGGGTGGAAGCGAATAGTGAGCGCCAACGCGGAGACGCTCCGCCACCACTCAGCCGAGGGACCATCCATGAACATGCTCCAGCACCTTGCCTCGCAGACGCCGACCTGGGTCTGGCTGCTCCTGGCCTTCCTGATTACGCGCGGCATCGCCGCCATGAAGCCGGGCGAAACCTCCCTGCAGAAGCTGGCCGTCGTGCCCGTGCTGTTCACCGTCTGGGGCGCCTGGTCGATCAGCCACCGCTACGGGATGTCCGTGGGCGCCTGGGGCGAGTGGCTGGCCGGCATCGGCTCGGGCGCGGCGCTGGGGTGGCTGCTGCTGGGCCACGTGAAACTGACGCTCGACCGCGCCACCGGGAAGCTCTGGCGCAATGCGGACTACAGCGTGCTGCCGCTGCTGCTGGTCACGTTCCTGGTGAAGTACGGCTTCGAAGTCGCCTTTGCGGTCTCGCCGGCATTGACCACCCATGCCGGCGCCAGCGCGGCGTACCTGCTGCTGTCGGGTGGGTTCACCGGCCTGTTCATCGGCAAGTACTGCCGCTACCTGGCTTCGTTGCGGCTGGACGCGGCGGGGAAGGGGCTGGGGATCGCGGGCTGAATCGGCCGGTCGTGACGCGTCACGTTAATGCCGGGTCACTGGCGTCGCGCAGCACGGATCGGGTTGATCGTATGGCCTTCGGGAACCCACTTGACAGGCCTGTGAACTGACCCCAATGTCGGCGCGGGGTTGCGCACAATGGAAGCTGCGCAGGGAATGTTATGTCACAGGGAGACGCGGCACCTTTGGTGCTGGGGGGAGAGCGTGCGCAGGATCGACAGGATCTGGCGTTGCGTGGTCTGGTACTGCTTGCTCAATTTCATGGCATTGCGGCCGACGCCAGTCAGCTGGCGCATGACGCTGGCCTGGGCGATGGCCCGATGGACGAAACGACCCTGGTGCTGGCGGCCCGCAAGCTGGGCTTCAAGGCGCGGATGGTGTCGACGCCAGCTGCGCGGCTGGCGCTGTCCAACCTGCCTGCGCTGGCGCTCGGCGACGACGGTGATGCGTTCATCATTGCCCGCATCAGTGGCGATCAGGTACTGATCCACGACCTGGCCGAGAAACGTCCGCAGAGCATTGACATGGCCGCGCTCCGGCAACGCTACCGCGGGCGCCTGCTGCAGGTCGCATCGCGGGCCTCGGTTCTCGGTGAGCTGGCCCGGTTTGATTTCAGCTGGTTCATTCCGGCGGTGATCAAGTACCGGAAGATGCTGCTGGAAGTCTTCGTCGTCTCGTTCTTCATCCAGTTGTTCGCGCTGGTCACGCCCCTGTTCTACCAGGTGGTGATGGACAAGGTGCTGGTGCATCGAGGCCTGACAACGCTGGATGTGATTGCGATCGGCCTGGTGTCGATCGCCGTGTTCGACGTGGTGCTCAGCGGGTTGCGTACTTATGTGTTCGCCCATACCACCAGCAAGATCGACGTCGAGCTGGGTGCCCGGCTGTTCCGGCATGTACTGGCGTTGCCGCTGGCGTACTTCGAATCCCGGCGGGTTGGCGACACCATTGCACGCGTGCGCGAGCTGGAGAACATCCGCAACTTCCTCACCGGGCAGGCATTGACCTCGGTGCTGGACCTGCTGTTCACCGTCGTGTTCCTGGCCGTGATGTTCTACTACAGCGGCTGGCTGACCCTGATCGTGGTGATCTCGCTACCGCTCTACGCGCTCGTTTCGGCGGGCATCACTCCCGTTCTGCGCAAGCGGCTGGATGAGAAGTTCGCACGCGGCGCGGACAACCAGTCCTTCCTCGTTGAAACCATCAGTGGCATCGGTACGGTCAAGGCGAATGCAGTCGACCCGCGGGTGACGCGCACCTGGGACAGCCAGCTGGCCGGATATGTCAATGCGGGCTTCGGGGTCACCAAGATCGCGACCGTCGGCCAGCAGAGCGTGCAGCTTGTGCAGAAGCTGGTCAGCGTTGCCATCCTGTTCTGGGGGGCAAAGCTGGTCATTGATGGCGAGCTGTCGCTGGGCCAGCTGATCGCCTTCAACATGCTGTCCGGGCAGGTCGCCGCGCCGATCATCCGCCTGGCCCAGCTGTGGCAGGACTTCCAGCAGGTAGGCATTTCCGTCCAGCGCCTCGGCGATATCCTCAACACCCGCACGGAACTTCCCGGCAGCCGGATGGCATTGCCGCCCATCCGCGGTGACATCACCTTCGAGCAGGTCGGCTTCCGCTATCGCCCGGATACGCCGGAGATTCTCGCTGGCATCGATCTGCACGTACCGGCCGGGCAGGTGATTGGCATCGTCGGGCGTTCCGGGTCCGGCAAGAGCACACTGACCAAACTGGTGCAGCGCCTGTACACGCCCGAGCGCGGGCGGGTGCTGGTGGACGGGCATGATCTGGCTCTGGCCGATCCTGCCTGGCTGCGGAGGCAACTGGGCGTGGTATTGCAGGAGAACTTCCTGTTCAACCGCAGCGTGCGCGAGAACATCGCACTGAGTGACCCGGGCATGCCGCTGGAGCGGGTGATCAAGGCGGCAACCCTGGCCGGCGCCCACGAGTTCATCTCGGCGCTGCCCGAGGGCTATGACACCAAAGTGGGCGAGCACGGTGCTGGCCTGTCGGGTGGCCAGCGGCAGCGCGTGGCAATCGCGCGTGCGCTGATCACCGACCCGCGCATCCTGATCCTGGATGAGGCCACCAGCGCCCTGGACTACGAGTCGGAGCATGCGGTGATGTCCAACATGCGCGAGATCTGCAGGGGACGCACCGTCATCATCATCGCGCACCGCCTTTCCACCGTGCGCAGGGCCAACCGCATTGTCGTCGTCGACCGTGGCCGCATCGTCGAGAGCGGAACGCACGATGAGCTGCTGGCACAGCCGGGCGGACACTACGCGCAGCTGCACCGACTGCAGCAGGGGGCAGCATGAAGCACATCCGTGATGCAGTCGGCGCCTTCGCCGCGCGCTACCTTGCCGTGTTCCGTAGCGCCTGGCAGGCCCGCCACGAAATGGACCCGCCGGCACGCAGGGCCGACGAGCGGTCCTTCCTGCCCGCACACCTGGAGCTGATTGAAACCCCTGCCTCGCCCACCGCGCGGTGGACATTACGCATCATCATCGCGTTGTTCTGCGTGGCGGTGCTGTGGGCCAGTCTCGGCAAGCTCGATATCGTTGCGGTGGCGCCCGGCAAGACCGTCGTGGACTCACGGACCAAGGTAGTGCAGCCGGCGGAAACCAGCGTGGTGCGACGCATCCTGGTGCGTGACGGGCAGGCGGTGAAAGCGGGGCAGGTGCTGATCGAGCTTGATGCCACCGCTACGTCGGCCGACGTGGCCAAGGCAGGCGATGCATTGCTGAACGCGCGCATGTCCGCCCTGCGCCTGCGTGCCCTCGCCGAGGCCCTGGAGGATGGTGCAGCGCCGGTGTTCCATGTTGATCCGGACCTGCCCACAGACCGGGCACAAGCCGAGCAGGCGCTGGCGCGAAGCCAGTACGAGGCACTGCAGGCCAAGCGCCACAATCTGCAGGCCCTGATCGCGCAGCGCCGCGCGGAACTGGAAACCACCCAGGACTCGGTGAAACCCCTGGAGGAATCGGCGCGGATCTCCCGCCTGCGCGCCGACGACTATCGGCGCTTGCTGCAGGGCAACTACGTGGGGCGTCACGACTACCTGCTGCGCGAGCAGGAGCGTATTGCCGGCGAGCGCGATCTTGCTGCGCAGCGCAATCGCGTGCAGGAGATCCGGTCGGCCCAGCGCGCCGCCGAGGAAGAACTGAGGGTGCTGGTGGCCGACTTCCGGCAACAGACCCTGGATGGCCTGCGCGAGGCGCAGGAGCAGATCGGGCAGATGACGCCCGAGGTGTCGCGGACGGGGCAGCGTGACCACCAGATGACCCTGCGGGCCCCGGTTGATGGCACCGTACAGCAGCTGGTCGTGCACACGGTGGGCGGCGTGGTTACGCCGGCGCAGCCGCTGCTGGCCGTGGTCCCCAGCGAGGAAGCGCTGGAGGTCGAAGCCACCATTCTCAACAAGGACATCGGCTTTGTGCGCACCGGCCAGGCGGTAACCGTGAAGGTGGAGAGCTTTCCGTATACCCGCTACGGCTACCTGACGGGGAAAGTAGTAAGCGTCTCCCACGATGCCATGCAGGACGAGAATCTCGGCCTGGTCTTCCCGGTGCGGGTGAAGCTCGACAACGCCACCCTGCAGATCGACGGGGTGCGTGTACGGATGACTGCCGGCATGAGCCTGAGCGCCGAGATCAAGACCGGGAAACGGCGGGTCATCGATTACCTGTTGAGTCCATTGCGCCAGCATGCAGGCGAGTCGCTACGCGAGCGTTGATCCACCTTGGCGCCTGCGACGGGCGTCCATGCCACTCTACAGATGAGGTCATTCGTGCGAATGCTGCGCTTGCTCCTGCTTCCGCTGCTGGCAATCCTGTCCGCGTGCCAGGACCCGCCACCCCAGCGCCCCGTACATGTGATGCTTCGACCCTACCTGCTGCGGCCCGGCGTTGACCCGGCTGGCGGCAACGCGGTGGTGGTCTACCTGAACCGCGACAACGGCCGCGTAAGGGAAGGGCCGGGCAGAGCGGCAGGGACGCCATGGACGACCCTCCGCCTGCTTGTGGGCGTCGGCGCCACGCTCCCTGCCTCGATGTCACTCCGCGGCGATGAGCGTGTCACTGATGAAGGCGATGGATTCCAGCGACTGGAACGCGACAGCGGGTCCCGGGTGCACAGCATGCTTCGCTTCATGGGCCCCTGCGGACACGAGGTGCTTGCCACCGCATGGTCGAACGACTCGCCGAGCAGGGGCATCTACCGTGCAGAAATGCAGATGGATGGATTGTACCTGCAGTACTCCTATGGCGCGGAGAGCCACGCCGACCATCTGCGCTTCGCGGCCTGGGCATATGCCTGGTACATGGGGGAGCCTTGCTCGCAGCCGACGCAGGACGCCGAGGGGGTATCCAGCAGCAGAACGCGCATCGCGCCTGGCGGGCATACCCCCTGATGCATTTGCAGTGCACTTCGTAGTGGTCTTGTTTTCCCCTCAACCTTCACCATGCCGCATCAAGGAAGAACATGTCCGGTATTCTCAATCTCGATTCGTCCCAGCGCACAACGCTGCAGAACTACAGCAATTCAGGCCAGCATGCCGAGGCCTATCGCTACCTGAGAGATCTTGCTGCATCCCAAGCCCGCACCTCGGACGCTGCCACGGCTGCCGAGCTCAACAGGATGTCCAACTGGTTCGATTCCGCTGGCAAGATCAATGCGAATGACGGCAGCCTGGTAAGCGACCTGGTCCGTGGTGCCACCATGTGGCAGGGCACAGTCAATGGACTCAACGCCAATGAGGCATGGTTCCAGCAGGGCTCCGATCTCCTTGCCAACACAGTGGTGAACGACGTCCTGGGCGGCCACGTGCAATCGCTGGGCGACATCATTGGCAAGGATGTGATGACCGCCGTGCAGGATATGCAGCTCGGCGAGGCTGACCGATGGGCGGGCACGCTGGGTGACCAGTTCGATCCGCCGCTGGGGCTGGGCGAGGATTTCGTCCAGGTACAGAGCGAGGACGGCACGGTCACCGGCTACGTACAGGATCTGGCCGCTGCCATCCTGTCGAACATCAACGGCGTGCTGCGCGCGGCCGGCCTGGAAGCGCCGCTGAGCGAGGCGATGGGCTGGGTCATGGACCATGGGTTCGGCCGCTTCCTTGACCTGCTCGGCGAGGGAATGGGCTGGGCCATGGACAATGGCCTGGGCCGTTTCATCGATCGGTTCGAGGATCTGGCGCGGCGCATCCGCGGCGACAACACCTACCGGATCGAGCGCTACGACCCCCTGGCACTGGATCTGGACGGAGACGGCCAGGTGCGCACGGTGGCCGAACGCGGCTGGGCCGGCACCCTGTTCGACCATGATGGCGATGGGATCCGCACCGCCAGTGGCTGGGTGGATGCGCGCGATGGCCTGCTGGTCCGTGACCTGGATGGCAACGGGCGAATCGATTCGGGTCGCGAACTGTTCGGCGACCAGACGCGCCTGGCGAATGGCCAGCGGGCCGCCAATGGTTTCCAGGCACTGGCGGCGCTGGATGACAACGCCGACGGCCGGATCGATCTGAATGATGCGTCGTTCGCCTCGCTTTCGGTGTGGCGCGACGCCAATGGCAACGGCATCACGGATGCAGGAGAACTGCTGACCCTGCAGGAGCTGGGCATCACGTTCCTCGGAACCACCATGGGCGGAGCCAGTGGCGACGTGGAGGGCGGCGCGCTGCTGGGCTCGTCAACATTCGGCCGCCGCGATGCGAACGGCATCGAGCAGACGCATCTGCTTCAGGATTTCAACTTCGACAACGACAGCCTGCGCTCCGACTATGCCGAGGATGTCGCGGTGCCAGAAGCCATCCGTGGGCTGGTCAACAGCCGCGGCATCGGCAACCTGCGCTCGCTGCACCAGGCCGCAGCGCTGTCCCCCGCGTTGCAGGCCCTGCTGGTCAGCTTCTCTGCGGGGGAGACGCGCCAGGTACAACGCGACCTGCTTGACGATCTGATCCTGGAATGGGCACGCACCAGCCCCTACTTCTCTTCGCAGGCCATCCGCATCAACAGTGGCGGCGGCGTGGAAGATCCCAACTCCACCAACGTGGTGCGGCTGCGTCCCAACGAAGTACTGGTGTGGCCGGAGCCGACCTGGCTGGATGACGTCCAGACCATGAAGATGCGCGTGGTTGAAGCGATCATGGGCTACGCGCCGATTACCGATGTCTGGTGGGGAACGCAGACCGTGCAGCAGTACGTGCAGGTCTACGACGCGATCTTCGAAGCGTTCTATGCAACGCTCAGCAGCAAGTCGCGCCTGAAGGGCTATACCGACCTGATCCAGCCCACCTGGGATGTGCAGGCGGGCCAGGTCAGCTTTGCCTTTGCCGCACTGGAAGCCAAGCTCAACACGCGCTTCGCCAGCAGCCAGGCCGATGCCATCATCGACCTGGCTGAGCTGTTGCGGGCGCAGGGGCGATTCCTGCTGGGCAACGGCTGGGCCGCGGGCGAGACCATGCTGCGCAGCTGGCTGCTGCAGGCGGAGTCCCAGCCCGACCTAGGTGCGGCACTGGCCGCCGCAGGCCTGCAGCTGAGCAGCGTGGCGACGGACGGCTCGGTGGCAGGCAGCCTCGGCAGCAATGATGGAATCCTTGTCGGCCGCGACCAGGCCGCCGATGTGCGCGAGCAGTTGCGTGGTGGCGCCGGCGATGACCTCATCCTCGGCGGCGCCGGCGACGATCTGCTGGACGGTGGCCAGGGCAGCGACACCCTGTTCGGCGGCGCAGGCAACGACACCCTGTCGGGCGGCGCAGGCGCCGACCTCCTGTCCGGAGGGCAGGGTGAAGACACTCTGGACGGCGGGGAGGGCGACGATCTGTTGTACGGCGACGCAGGCAACGACAGCCTGAGCGGCGGCGCCGGCACGGACCGTCTGGAAGGCGGGTTGGGTACCGATGCGCTCTACGGCGGTGCGGGCAACGACGTCCTTGACGGTGGCGCCGGCGACGACTACCTGCAGGGCGGAGAAGGCAGCGACCGCTATCTGTTCGGCCGCGGCAGCGGTCATGACCGCATCAACAACTACGACGCCTCCAATGGCCGTGTCGACACGCTCGAGATCGGCGCGGGCATCCTTCCTTCAGACCTGAAGGTCTGGCGCAGCGGCGACTATCTGTGCATCCAGATCATCAGTACCGGCGACCGTGTCGATATCCAGGACTACTTCCGCGCAGACGGCCAGAGTGACTATCGCCTGGATCGCATTCGTTTCTCCAACGGGGTGCAGTGGAGCATTGCCGATGTCAAGGCGCTGGTCCTCATTCCGGTGCCGGGGGTGGACGATCTCTACGGCTACGACAGCGACGACATCATCCATGGCGGAGACGGCAACGAGTGGTTGAGTGGCCGCGGCGGCAACGACACCCTGACCGGCGGAGGCGGTGCGGACACGCTGAACGGTGACGATGGCAACGACCAGCTGGACGGTGGCGAAGGCGACGACCGCCTCAATGGCGGTGACGGGCAGGATCTGCTGGTGGGCGGCAGCGGCAACGATACGCTCGATGGTGGGGCCGGCGACGACCAGCTGTGGGGTGGCGTCGGCAACGATCAGCTGCGCGGTGGCCAGGGCAATGACGTGTACGGGTTCGCCGCTGGATTCGGCCAGGATGTGATC
Source organism: Stenotrophomonas sp. Sm6012 (assembly GCF_030985895.1). Classification (NCBI taxonomy): domain Bacteria; kingdom Pseudomonadati; phylum Pseudomonadota; class Gammaproteobacteria; order Lysobacterales; family Lysobacteraceae; genus Stenotrophomonas; species Stenotrophomonas sp. Sm6012. The sequence goes on from NZ_JAPTFX010000003.1 coordinate 49,059, forward strand.
GACAATCATGACGACAGTGCAGGACGCCTTGACGCGATTTCGTTCGCCGCGGACATCGCGCCGACGGACATCATTGCCAGCCGGGTTGGCGACGACCTGCTGCTGGTGCGTGCGGGCAGCACCGATCGGCTGACGGTGTCGCGCTACTTCCAGAACGATGGCAATGGTCCCTCGCGCGTGGACGAGATCCGCTTTGCCGATGGCACGATCTGGACCGTGGCCGCCGTGCGCCAGCGGGTGCAGCTGGCCACCGCTGGCGATGACCATCTGCAGGGCTATGAAGGCGACGATGTTCTTTCCGGCGAGGGCGGCCATGACACGCTGTCCGGCGGGCAGGGTAACGACCAGCTGTTCGGCGGCGAAGGCGATGACACGCTGCAGGGCGGCGATGGCAACGACCTGCTCGATGGCGGCCAGGGCAGCGATACGCTGGATGGCGGCGAAGGCGATGACCAGCTGTCCGGCGGAGCCGACATGGACGCGCTCTACGGCGGTGGCGGCAATGATGTGCTGGACGGTGGCGAGGGGCGCGATTGGCTGGCCGGGGAGCAGGGTAACGATGAGCTGCGCGGCGGTGCCGGCGACGACGAGCTGATGGGCGGGGAGGGCAATGACATCCTGCAGGGCGATGCGGGCAATGACCGCCTGGCCGGTGGCAGCGGGGATGACCAGTACCGGTTCGCCAGCGGTGACGGCCAGGACATGATCCTGGATACCGAGGGGGCAACCACCCTGCAGCTTGTCGACCGGGCGCTGGCCTCGGCCGTGCTGCGACGGGACAATGGCGATCTGGTCCTGACCTTCCTCGACGGCAGTGCCGACCAGATCCGTCTTGAGCGCTATTTCGACCCGATCACCGGCCTGGCGGCCTTGGGGCTGTCGCTGGTGGCGGGCGGCGTCACCCGCCTGCTCGATCCGGCGGCGCTGGATCTGGCGGTCCTGGAAGCCACTCCGCTGGCCGACGTCATCCACGGCAACGCCGGCCAGAACATCGTGCACGCCGGAGAGGGTGACGACACGGTTCATGGCCATGACGGTGATGACACGCTGTACGGCGAGGCCGGCGACGACCGCCTGTTTGGCGGGCAGGGTGCCGACCTGCTGGAGGGCGGCGCTGGCAACGACTGGCTCGACGGCGGCGAGGGGGTGGATGAAGCGCGCGGAGGTGCGGGTGACGACACCTATGTGGTGGACAACAGCAACGACCGCATCGTCGAGCTTGCCGGTGGCGGTCGTGACCATGTCCTGAGCAGTGCCAGCTACGCACTGTCCGCGCAGCTGGAAACCCTGACGCTGACGGGCGCGGCGGACATCGACGGCACCGGCAACGAACTTGCCAACGTCCTCACCGGCAACGAGGGCGCCAACCGGCTCGAGGGTGGCGCCGGCGATGATCAGTTGTTCGGCGGCCAAGGAAACGACCGCCTGCTGGGTGGCAGCGGCAACGACGTGCTTGATGGCCAGTCCGGGGACGATCACATGGAGGGCGGCGCCGGTGATGACATCTACCACGTGGACAGTCTGCTGGACAGCATCGTCGAACTCGCGGGCGACGGGTTCGATGTCGTGCACGCCACCAGCGACTACACGCTGTCGGGCAACATCGAGCGGTTGGTGCTGGTGGAAGGGAGTGGCGCCATCACCGCCATTGGCAGCGCCGACAACAACGAACTGACCGGCAACAGCAACAGCAACCGCCTGGATGGCGGGGCAGGGGCCGACCGCATGGTGGGTGGCCTGGGCGACGACACCTATGTGGTCGACCAGGCCGGCGATGTCGTGGTTGAACTCGCCGGCGAAGGCCACGACACGGTGGAATCGAGCATCGATTATGTGCTCGGCGATACCCTGGAAGATCTGGTGCTGACCGGCAGCGGCAACATCAGTGGCACCGGCAACGGTGGCAACAATCAGCTGACCGGCAATTCAGGCAACAACCGTCTCGACGGCGGCGCCGGTGGCGACCGGATGCAGGGAGGCGAGGGGGACGATTACTACGTCAACGACAGCAGCGGCGACTGGATCGTCGAGCATGCCGGGGAGGGCGTCGACACCGTCGAGCGCCGCTACGAGACAAACCTCGTGCTGGCCGATGAGGTCGAGAATCTGATCCTGGCCGTCGGCATCCAGACCGGCAATGGCAACGGGCTGGACAATGTGATCACTGGCAACGCCGGTGCCAATACGCTCGGCGGCTGGGATGGCGATGATCTGCTGTACGGCCTGGATGGCAATGATTCGCTGTTTGGTGGAAGCGGTAGCGACACCCTGTTCGGCGGCAGCGGCAACGACTATCACGATGGCGGCGAGGGCATCGACCGCATGGAAGGTGGGGCCGGCGACGATGTCTACATTGTCGATGACAGTGCCGACGTGGTGGTCGAGGCGCTCGGTGCCGGCAAGGACCAGGTCCAGTCCAGCGCCTCGTACGTGCTGTCCGACAACATCGAGAACCTGTTCCTGACCGGTACGGGTGCCATCAATGGCAGTGGCAATGCGCTGGACAACTACCTGGCCGGCAATGCGGAAGCCAACACCATCCACGGGCTCGGTGGCAACGATACGATTGTCGGTGGCGGTGGCAACGACACGCTGATCGGTGGCAGCGGCGATGACAAATACGTCTTCGACACCAGCAGCGGCACCGACACGGTGGACAACACCGGCGGAGGCTTCGACGGCGTGTTCTTCACCGGCGGCATCGGCCGTGAGCGGATCTCGTTCAGCCGAGATGGCAACGATCTGCTGATCACGCTGGACAACGCTGCAACGCCGGCCGTCCGGGTCACCAACCACTTCCTCGGCGGCGACGCCGCGATCGACTACGTGCAGCCGGACGGTGGTTCCTACCTGACCACCGCGCAGATAAACCAGATCGTTGCCGGCGGCAGTACCGGCGGGCAGTTCGACCAGGTCATCCAGGGCACCGCAGCCGGCGAGCAGCTGGCGGGCAGCGCCGGCAAGGATCTGATCGAGGGCCTGGGCGGTGCCGACACGCTGTTTGGCATGGGCGGCAATGACACCCTGCGTGGTGGCGACGGAAACGACTACCTGTCCGGCGGCAATGGAAGCGGCACCGCCTCGGGCGACGATCGCCTCGAAGGCGGGCTGGGCAATGACACGTTGCGTGGCGAAGACGGGAGCAACGTGCTCATCGGTGGCGCAGGCGACGATCAGTACGTCTATGGCGGCGGCATCGATGTCATCGACAACACGGGGGGCGGTACGGACTGGTTGATCTTCCAGAACGACATTTCGCTGTCCAAGCTCGCCTTCGCCCGTGATGGCGACAACCTGGTGATCACCGTCAACGGCAATGGCAACCAGAAGGTCACCGTCACCAATCACTTCCTCGGCGGTGACATGGCGCTGGACTACCTGCAGCCTGCAGGTGGCTCGGCGCTGAACACGGCGGCCATCAATGCGCTGGTGCCCGGCACCGGTGGCGGCAACCCGGGGGGCGGCAATGACGGCGACTATCCGTCACAGATCACCGGCACGGCGGCCGGCGAGCAGCTGGTGGGCACCAGTGGCCGTGATCGCATGCAGGGCCTCGGCGGCGACGACACCCTGTTCGGCATGGGCGGGGATGACAAGCTCGAGGGGGGCGATGGCAATGACTACCTGTCCGGTGGCAATGGCAGCTTCAGCGGCTCGGGCAACGACATCCTGATCGGTGGCGCGGGCGACGACCAGCTGGTGGGCGAAGACGGTAACGACCTGCTGTTCGGTGGCGCGGGCAACGACACCTACTTCTACCGCGCAGGCGGTGGCGTGGACACCGTGGACAACACCGGCGGCGGGACCGACTGGCTGTACTTCGACGGCATCGCGCGCAGCCGCCTGAGCTACTACCGGGATGGCGACGACCTGCTCGTGCGGGTGGACGCCGATGCGGGCCAGCAGATGCGGGTACTGAAGCATTTCCAGGGCGGGCAGTACGCCATCGCGTTCGTGCAGCCGGGGGACGGAGGCAACGCCATTTCGGCATCGGCCATCGCCGGCCAGCTCAAGCCACTTCCGGCCGCAACCACGCGTGCGTCCGCCCGCACGGCGGATGCGTCGGCCAATGCGGAAGTGCGGCAGCTGATCGAGGCCATCGGTGGGTTTGCCGGTGATGCCGGCACCGGCTGGAGCGAGGCGCAGGGCGTTGTGGCCGAGCCGCTGATGGGGCATGCCGGCTACGATCATGGGTATGCCATGAGGACCGCGATGCGCATCAGCGCGTGAGGAACGGGCTATCGAGGGGCCGATGGCGGCGCCTCGATACTTGGCTCTCGTTGTCCTGCGACGCGCCAGACCTGCTGCACCGCCGTCATGAAGGCGTCACACCGCGCCCGTACCTTGCGGCGCACTTCAGGGGGCAGGGGCGACGCAGGTGGCCGAACAGGCAAGGCGGCGCCTGGCGCGCATGTTCGAAGAGCACGCGCCACTATTGCGTGGCTTCTTCGTGCGACGCGGTGCGCGGCAGGACGCCGAAGACCTGGTGCAGGAAACCTATCTGCGCCTGCTGCGTGCGCATGAAGGCAAGGGCGAGCCGATCGCCAACCCGGAAGCGTACCTGTTCACCGTCGCGCAGAATCTGGCACGCGAGCAGGCCGCGCGCCGGCGCTGGTCGACCCTGTCCATCGAAGAAATCGAAGGCCCGGGCCAAAGCCTGGCCAGCGGGGAATGCGTGGAAGATGCCGCCGAACGGGAGCAGCGCCGCCAGCGCCTGCAGACGCTGCTGCAGACCCTGCCCGAACACACCCGGGCGGTGCTGGTCATGCAGTACCGCGATGGCTTGAGCTACAAGCAGATCGCCGAACGCATGGGCGTGTCAGCGCATATGGTGAAGAAGCACGTGGTGCGCGGGCTTTCGGTGTGCCGTCGGGCGCTGGCCGAACCGGCAGGGAGGTCGTGAGCGTGGCCACTGAACATCCATCGGCGCTGACCCTGGCCGCCGCGCAGTGGCACGCGCTGCAGCGCGAAGGCGACCTCAGCCCTTCGCAGCAGCAGGCCTTCATGCAGTGGCTGCTGGCTTCCCCCGAACACCTGCGCGAGTACATGGCAATCAGCGAGGTGGCCGGTGCGTTGGGCGATGCGCTGCGCGGCATGCCGGATGACGTCGACGCACTGTTGAAGGCTCCCGCGCCGACGCGCAATGATCACAACGTCGTGCGGTTGTCGCCACGCCCGTCCGCGGCATCAAGCCAGCGCCGGGCACGGCCCGCACCCGGCTTGCCGCGCATCGCGGCCGCAGCGGCGCTGATGCTGGCTGTAGGCGCAGGCGCGACCGCCGCCTGGCCGCGCACCGGGCACTATGTGGCCGCACATGGCATGCCGCGGCAGGTCACGCTGCCCGACAGCACCGTAGTGCGCCTGGACGCTGAAAGCGAGATATCGGTACGCATGACCCTGCTGGGGCGGCGCGTCGAGCTTGAACGTGGCCAGGCCAGCTTTGTCGTGGCCAAGGACCGGCGCCCGTTCGCGGTACATGCTGCTGGCCTGCAGGTGACGGACATCGGCACCACGTTCGATGTCTCGCTGCTGCGCGAACAGGCCCGCATCGGCGTCAGCGAGGGGCGCGTGCACGTGCGCGGCGATGGTGGCCGCGGCCGCATGCTGGCCGACCTTGGCGCCGGGCAGGCGGCACAGGTCGACTACCGTGACCAGCGCGTGCGCATCCGCGAGGAAGACGCCGCCAGCATGACGGCATGGTGGACCGGGCGGGTGCTGTTCCGCGACGAGGCACTGCGCGACGTGGCCGACCGTTTCAACCGGCGCAACATTCTGCGCCTGCACGTGAGCGATGACGCCGGTGCGCTGCGCCTGACCGGCAACCTGCGCGCGGATGACGTGGCGTCGCTGCGCGCATTCCTCGACCAGCAACCGACGCTGGTCACGCAGGTGGCACCGGACGGAATCCATGTGCGGTTGCGTGCTGGAGCGCCGCAGGCGCTGTAAGAAAAAATTCATCGAACAAGGGGTGCCCGATCGGCGCGCTGCGCACTCGTAGATGGGGAATGCAGGAACACACCCGTTCCGCGACCACCGCCATTCCCTACTGGACCCTACGATGCGCCGCACCCTGTTCCTTTCCATTGCCCTTGCACTGCAGATCACCGCCACGGCCGGCGCCAACGCCGCAGAACCGGCCCGCGTCGCCAGCGAAGCGATCGCCTCGCAGCCGCTGGATGGGGCGCTCAACGCGCTGTCGCGCCAGACCGGCCTGCAGTTCGTCTACAACGCGCAGAATGCCGGCAATCCGCGCACGCCGGGCGTGCCGGCCGGCCTCAGCGCGGACGCAGCGCTGACCCGCCTGCTGGCCGGCACCGGGCTGCGCTACCGGTATCTCAATGCCACCACGGTCACCATCGAGGCACAGGACGCCAGCGCGCCGGCCGGTACCTCCGCGCTGGCAGCACCCGGGGCGGTAGCGGGCGCAGTCGCGGCATCGGCACCGGCCAGCGCTGCGAGTTCCGGTGCGCAGGCGGCCAACCTGGAAACCATCCAGGTCACCGGCAGCTACAGCCGCAGCCTGGAGAAGGCCGTGGACATCAAGCGCGCCACGGTGGGCTTTTCGGATTCGATCGTTGCGACCGACGTGGCCGATTTTCCCGAACAGAATCTCGCTGAAGCCCTGCAGCGCATGCCGGGCGTGACCATCGAGCGCAACAAGGGCCTGGGCACCAAGGTCAATGTGCGCGGCCTGCCTTCGGAGTACACCCACGTTTCGATCAACGATCTGGCGACCGCCTCCGGCAGTGGTGGTCGCGACGTCGAATTCGACATGTTCGCCTCGGAGATCATCCAGCAGGTGACCGTGCAGAAGTCGCCCACCGCCGCCGACGAAGAGGGCGGCATTGCCGGCTCGGTGAAGATCTCCACGGCGCGCCCGTTCGACTACAACGAACGCAAGCTCGTGTTCTCCGCCGAAGGCGCGCACAACAGCATCTCGAAGGAGGTGGACCCGCGTTTTGCCTTCCTCGCCGCCGATACCTGGGGTGACTGGGGCGCGCTGGTCTCGTACTCGCAGTCCAAGCGCACCAACCGCACCGACTCCACCTCGGGCATCAACTTCCGGCCGTCCTCGCGATTCCTCACTGCCTCGGGCACCCGCGGCACCCAGGCACAGGCGGTGCTGCTGCGCGACGCGGGCGTCAACATCACCAATCGCAATGATGCCGAGCAGACCAACCGGGTCGTGTTCCAGGACAAGGTGGGCGACCGCGTCTATCTCAACGAGCAGGACAAGTGGGGCGCCACCGGGTCGTTGCAGTACAAGCCCAGCAACACCTTCAGCCTGACCTTCGACGCGATGGTCGGCGGCTATGACAGTACCGAGGACGAGTACGACGCGGCCGCCTATTCCGCGTCGAGTCGCAGCACGTTCGATACCATCCATGCCTACGATGCCACTACGCTGTCCGAGTACGGCATGGTGGTGCTGCGCGATGTGTCCTACACCGCCACCCAGCACGAGATGCTGAGCAAGGAGCGGATCAACAAGACCGACTACAGCCAGTACAGCATGGCGATGGACTGGAAGGGCGACCGTTGGTACGTGGATGCGCTGGTGGGCTACTCCGGCGCGGAAAAGACCTCGGATTTCTCCAATCTCAAGCACGTGGCCTATGCGCCGTCGCGCACCCGCTGGACCGGCAGCAGCGGTGAAACCATCCCGACTGCCGCCGCCGGCAGCTTCGACATGTACAACGACCCGGCCCGGTACCTGTTCGAGGCCTACGAGACCACGCTGGAGAAGGTGAAGGACGACAAGTACGCCGCCCAGATCAATGTCACCCGCCTGCTGGACATGGCCTTCCTGCCCGCGCTGCACACGGTCCGGTTCGGTGCACGCTATACCGACCGCTCCAAGGAACGCCAGTACGGCGAACTGAAGATCACCGGGCCGAGCGCGGGCAGCAGCGCCTGGGTCAACACCCGCACGATGGCCGACAGCCCGCTGCAGTACATCGACGACATCGTTCCCGGCGGCAGCTACTCCAACAAGGGCCTGGCCTGGCAGCAGATCTCCAACGACTACGCACGCAGCGCGTTCCGCTACGCGGGCTTCCAGACTCCGTTCGATCCTGGCCAGTTCTACCAGGTCGACGAGAAGGTGATGAGCTTCTACGCGATGGCCGACTTCGCCTTCGACATCGGCAGCGTGCCGTTCACCGTCAATGCGGGTGCGCGCTACGTGGATACCAAGGTCGATTCGTTCGGCTATCACCCGATCCAGCTGCCCAACGGCAGCACCGGCTACACCGACACCCCGGTGTCGAAGGACGGCAAGCTATGACGATCTGCTGCCCAGCTTCAACATGACCGCCGAGCTGTCGCACGGCCTGCTGCTGCGCGCGGCGGCGTCCAAGGTGATGATGCGCCCGGCGCTGTCCGACATCGCCTACAAGCGCACCGCCAGCTGGGGCTCCTACCGTTTCACCGATGGCAATCCTGAGCTGATGCCCACCTATGCCAAGCAGTGGGAGATCGGCCTGGAGAAGTACCTGGACAACGGCGCGCTGTTCGCCGCCAGCTACTTCCGCAAGAACATCGATGGCGTGGTGATCAACTCGCTGACCGGCGTGGTGCCGGATGTGGCGGTGTACAACGCCAACGGCAGCCTCAATGGCATCTACGATTTCGACGTCTACCAGCCGGTGAATGCCAAGGGTTCCTACCAGGTCGATGGCGTTGAGCTGGTGGCGCAGCTGCCGCTGAACATGTTCACCCCGTGGCTGGACGGGTTTGGCATCAATGCCAACTACACCATGCTGGACAGCTCGCTGGCCGGCGAATCCGGCCTGGGCATCCGCACCCCGATGCCGGGCCTGTCGGAGAAGACCTGGAACCTCACCGCCTACTACGAGAATTCGCGCTTCGACGCCCGCGTGTCCTACAACCACAAGGGCGCCTACGTCGAATCGATCGGCTACAACCTGTACCCGATCTGGCGCGATGCCTATGGCCAGATGGATGTGTCGATCGGTTACCGCATCACCGACAACATCAAGATCAGCCTGAAGGGCATCAACCTCACCAACGAGCGGACCAGCGGCTACACCATGGACCCGTCCTTCCCGACCATGGATGAGACCTCGGGCCGTCGCATCAGCCTGGGCCTGCGCGCGGACTTCTAAGCAGGCATCCACGCAGCGGCAGCGTGCGGACCCGCAAGGGTCCGTGCGTCGTCCGCGCGCTTTTCAGAGGTGAACCCATGAAGAACCTTGTAATGCTGGCGCTGTTCGCAGCGGCGGCCCCGGCATTCTCCGCCCCGGCGGCGGCAACGCAGGCAGACGACGCTGGCCGCCAATGGCTGGCCGGTGACCACCACGTGCACAGCGAATGGAGCGTGGACTGGGACCGCCGCACCACGCCGCCCACGCCGGTGCGTGGTGGCGACTCTCCCTACAGCCGCAGCCATAATGCGGCACAGGCCCGGGCCTTCGGCCTGCGCTGGATGGTCCACACCGACCACGGTGGCCCCGGCCACTCAACGGTCACCCGCGACCATGCCTATCCCGCACTGCTGCAGGCGCGCACCGATGTGCCCGACGTGATCCAGTTCAATGGCATGGAATTCGATGTGCCGGCCGGCGAGCACGCCTCGCTGATCATCGCGCCGGGCCCGCAGGAACGGGACCAGCTGGTGACCGCCGAACGGGACTTCAGCCGCAGCGAGCCCCTGAACGGCAGCCGCGATAGCGAACAGCAGATGCAGGCGGCGCTGGCCTACCTGCGCGGCCTGGCCCCTGCGCCACTGATGTTCATCAACCATCCTTCGCGCACCGCGACCGGCATCGGGGAGTGGGGCGAGGTGACCCCGGACGAACTGCGCGGCTGGCATGCAGCTGCACCCCAGGTGCTGGTGGGCATGGAGGGCGCCCCCGGGCACCAGGCCATCCGCAGCGAACGCGGGCTGTACCGCAACGCGGCCGCGCCCACATTGGGCGGCTACGATCAGATGACCGCGCAGGTCGGCGGCATCTGGGACCAGATGCTGGCCGACGGGATCCGCTTCTGGATCACCGCCAACTCGGACTCGCATGTGAACCTGCGCGACGGCGGACGCGATTACGACCCGGGCGAGTACAGCAAGACGTACGCATGGGCGCGGCCGGAGGCCGAAGATATCCTGGATGCCCTGCGCAGCGGCCGCATGTTCACCGTCACCGGCGACCTGATCGACGCGCTGGAGCTGCGGGTAGCCGCCCGCGACTCCAGCGCCGGGATGGGCGGCACGCTGGTGCTGGCGCCAGCGCAGACGATGCAGCTGGAGGTGCGGGCACGGCAACCGGTGCACGCCAACGCGAACGGGCAACACCCGGCGCTGAAGCGCATCGAGCTGATCGTGGGCGGCAGGGACGAGGACGGTGCGCTGCAGATGCAGCGGCGCGGATTCGACGCGGCAACCTGGCGGCGTGACGGCGACTGGATCGTGGCGCGCGGGTCAGTGCCGGTGCCGCCGCGCGGTGGCTTCGTGCGGGTGCGGGGCAACAGCACCGGTGTGGTGGATGCACTTGCGGACGCGCCCGGCGAGGATCCGTGGGCGGATCTGTGGTTCTATTCCAACCCCGTCTTCGTCAGGGTTGCCGAGGGTGCTGGCCCGTCGCGCGAGTGACGTAGCACCGGCGCACCTTTCGCGAGGGGGACGGGCAGGGCGGGGGAGTTCCAATTGCAAATGACTCTCACTACACTTGCAGGATTCCTCCCCCCTGTCGCCCAGTGCGGCCCATCCGCCGGCTATCCAAGTGAATGTCCCGCCCTACCTGTGCAGACCGCAGGCATCTGTCCTGAGGGCGCCGTGTCCGCGCTAGGCCGGGGCACGGGCGGGGCCGCGAACCACAGTGCATCAGCAGAGGCAGGCCTGGCCGAGAGCGGCCCATCCACGGGCGGGAACCTGCTGGCCAAAGCCTATGCCCGTTGGCGGGCGCCCATTCTCCGCGGCCTTGCGCGTGTCAGAGGAAGGGACGCTGAGGACGCCCTGCACGACGGCGCAGTCAAATGGATTGCGGCAAATCCTTCGCTGGCCTCCAGCGACCAGCAGGGCGCCTACCTTCGCCGGACGGTAATGAACACCGTGGCCGATGAGTACCGCGAGCGCAGCGCAGGCCGCCGCGTGCAGACCGTGCCCCTGGCAGAGGCGGAGGATGCCGGCCATCCCATGGCCAGCGATGAATCACAGTGCCCGTTGCAGCTCACCGCACAGCGCCAGCGCCTGCAACGCCTGGCCGACGCGATGGCCGAACTGCCCGAGCGCCAACGCGAGGCCTTCGTGCTCTGCCGCTTCGATGGCCTGACCCAGGAAGAGGTGGCCGCCCGCATGCAGATCTCCCGCCGCATGGTGGTCAAGCACCTGTCGCGCGCGGTTGCCTACTGCCAAGTGCGGGTACGCTATGCGTCGCTGGAACAGATGCAGGAACTGCATCGGTCCAGCGCGGCGGGCGAGGGGTTGGCGCCTGCCATTGATGCCGATCTTCCCTGCCGATGACCGATCTCCCTTCTGCCGCAGGTTCTGACCCGTTTGCCCTGCACGAGGCGGCGGCCACGTGGCTGCTGCGACGGCAGGATGAGGACTGGCGCCCGGATGACGAGGCGGCCCTGCAGCACTGGCTCGCCGAAAGCGAAGCGCACCAGCGGGCGTTCACCGACGTGGCCGCGACCTGGCACGACCTCGGCCAGCTGCCGCGCCCCGCCTTGGCCTCGGACACTCAGGCCGCGCCTGCGCCAGCGGCACCTGCCGCCCTGCGACCGGACGGCATGACGCGCCGCGCGCGGTCGCGACGCCTTCCTCGCGTGGCGACCGCTGCGGCTGTGGCGCTCCTGGCCCTGGGTGGCGTCGGCTACGGGTGGTACACCACGCCCAGCTACGTACAGGACGTGAGCACCGCCGCTGGCGAGATCCGTGATCTGCAACTGCCCGACGGCTCACGGATTTCGCTCAACGCGCGCAGCACGCTGGCCGTGCATTTCTATCGCTCCCGCCGCGAAGTAGTGCTCAGCCAGGGCGAGGCGTTCTTCGAGGTCGCCCCCGCGGCCGAGCGGCCCTTCAGCGTCGATGCCCAGCGCAGCCGGGTGACCGTGGTCGGCACTGCCTTCAGTGTGCGCAACGGGCCGGGCGAAGTGCTGGTCAAGGTGCTGCATGGGCACGTGCGGGTACAGCCGGACCGCACCGAAGGCACCGCGCCGGTCAGCCTGTACGCCGAACAGGGCCTGGCCGTTACCACCGCCACAGCCACGTATCGCCCCATTTCTGCCAGTGCAGACAGCATCGGCGGTTGGCGCAACGGGCGCCTGGTGTTCCGGCGCACCCCGCTGGACGAAGTGGCGCAGGAAGTCGCGCAGTATCTGGGCCACCCGGTCACGCTGGGCCAGCCAGGGCTGAAGTTCCTGCCGGTTTCCGGCTACGCCGCCACCGACGCCCCGGCCAGCTTCGTGGAGGCGCTGCCGGATCTGTTGCCTGTGCGGGTGACCCGCACGGCGCAGGGCGGCTATCGCATCGACGAGCGGCCGGTGGCGCGCTGACCCCACAGGAAGAATTTTTTCCAGCACGGGTTCCCACCCCATCGCTGTTTTCCGTTTACCCCAGTGAGGCCAGTGGTGGCCAAGCATGATGGAGCGGTAATGGGGTACATGAAGATCAAGCGCGCACTTGTCGCCCGCGCGTTCTCTACGGGTGTACAGGCCACGCGACTGCCGCTGCTGGCCGTGTGCATTTCCAGCGCACTGGCTGCGCCGGCCATCGCACAGGCGCAGCCGGCACAGCGCATGCCGTTCAATATTCCAGCCCAACCGCTGGATGCGGCACTGCGCCGATTCTCCGAGCAGTCACGGCAGCAGGTGTTGTTCAGTGAATCGGCAGTGGCCGGCCGTCGCGCGCCGGCGGTGACGGGCAGCTACACGCCGCAGGAAGCACTGGCGCGCCTGCTGGAGGGCAGTGGGGTACGTGTCAACGCCACCCGCCCCGGCGTGTTCACGCTGGCGCAGGACGCAGCATCACCTGCGCGCAGCAAGGATGCCCAGACCACCCTGCAGACGGTGAATGTGACCGCCAATGGCCCAGGCGATGGCTCCTACACGACACGTGAGCTGAGCCTGGGCAAGCTGGGGCAGAGCATCCGCCAGACCCCGCAATCGGTCAGCGTGATCACCCGCCAGCAGCTGGACGACCGCAACCTCACCACGCTGGACGAGGCACTGGCGCAGACCACGGGCGTGACCAAGACCGCCCGCAACTTCGGCAACCACAAGTTCTCGATCCGCAGCTTCACCGTGGACGACAGCAACTATCTGGTCGATGGCGTGGCCGGCATCGTCTATGCCCCGGTGGGCTGGCTGCCGATCGACACCGCCGTGCTGGAGCGGGTTGAAGTGCTGCGCGGTGCCGGCGGCATGATGCTCGGCGCGGCCGACCCCAGCGGAGCGATCAACATGGTGCGCAAGCGCCCGCGCGACCAGGCCCACCTGGATCTGGCGGCCACGCTGGGCTCGTGGGACAACTATCGCCTCGAGGTCGACGGTGGCGGCCCGCTCAATGCCGCCGGCAGCGTGCGCGGCCGACTCGTCGCTGCCTACCAGGACCGTGACTACTTCCAGCGCGGCACCTCATCGAAGACGCCGGTGGCCTACGGCGTGATCGATGCCGACCTGGGCCAGGACACCACGCTCACCTTCGGCCTGCGTCATCAGGCCAGTGACACCGACGGCTACTGGCTGTTCGGCCTGCCGCGCTACACCGATGGCGGGGCGCTGGACATCAAGCGCTCCACCTCGCTCATCCAGGACTGGAACCGCCAGGAAGGCTCCGTTGACGAAGCCTTCGCCGAAGCGGAGCACCGCTTCAACGAGCGCTGGAAGGCGCGCCTGTCGGTGAACCGCACCGAATCGGACCTGGACCAGCGCGTTGCGGTTCCGGTGGGCGGGGTGGACCGGGCCACCGGCATCGGCTCGCGCTTCTATGACATCTACTTCAACCGATCGCGCGTGCGCAGCGATGGTATCGACCTGCACACCACCGGCAGTTTCGACGCCTTCGGCCGCACCCACCAGTTGCTGCTGGGGGCGATGTGGTCGCGCCAGCGCACCCGCCAGAGCTCGGCGGACCTGGCCATCGACGTGCCGATCGATGTCTACGCGCCGGACCACAGCGCCATCGCGCAGCCACTGCAACCCGCGTGGGACTGGTCGGAAAACGCGCGTGCGCAGCAGAGCGGCGTATACAGCAACCTGCGCCTGCAGCTGGCCGCACCGCTGCACCTCACGCTGGGTGGCCGGCTGAGCTGGGTGAAGTACCAGTCCAACGATGGCTTCACCGGCGCCAGGAGCCGCGACTACGAACAGAAGCACGAGTTCACCCCGTACGCCGGCCTGGTCTACGACCTGGGCCCGCAGTGGTCGGTCTACGCCAGCTACGCCGATACCTTCCAGCCGCAGAGCTCCTACGTCACATCATCCGGCGCGGTGCTGGATCCCGCCATCGGGGCCAACTACGAGCTGGGCGTGAAGGGTGAACTGAACGATGGGCGCCTGAACGTCTCCGCTGCGGTGTTTTCCATCCGCAAGACCGGCAACGCCGTGGTGGACGCCTCCGACTCGGGCAGCTGCCCCGGATCGCTGGCCTCGTCCGACTGCTACCGCAATGGCGGAAAGCTGCGCAGCAAGGGCTTTGAACTCGAAGCCAGCGGCGAACTGGCGCCCGGTTGGCAGATGATGGCGGGCTATACCCACGTCACCAGCCGCGACGATGAAGGCGCCACCATCAGCGCCGAAACGCCGCGCCACCTGCTGCGCCTGTCGACGTCCTACCAGCTGCCCGGCCGGTGGAATGCGTTCTCCGTGGGCGGTGGCGTCTCTGCACAGAGCAGCTATTCCTATCCGGCCTACGACGACCCGGACTGGCGCATGGGTGCGGCGGGACGCGCGGTGTGGGACCTGCGTGCCGGCTACCGGATCAATCCGCGCTGGAGCGTGGGCGTCAACGTGGCCAACCTGTTCGACACGCGCTATTACGCGATGATCAGCCAGATCCGCCGCGGCAACTTCTTTGGCGAACCCCGCAACGTGATGCTGACGCTGCGCGGCGCGCTGTGATCCTCCGCAACCGGCGGGGCAAGGGCATGCCCGCCACGGGGATGGCATGAAGGCGGGCTTCCGGCAGAGCATGTCGTGGCTGCACACCTGGTGCGGCCTCACCTGCGGCTGGCTGTTGTGCGCGATCTTCCTCACCGGCACGCTCAGCGTGTTCCGCGAGCCGATCACGCGATGGATGGAGGCCGGCCCGGTGCCGGCCTCCCCGCAGGAAATGGATGCAGGTGCGCAGGCAGCGCGAGCGCAGCAGTGGTTGGCTGCAAACGCCGCCGATGCCCGGGCATGGCAGATCCGTTGGCCTGCCCAGCACGGCTGGCCGCTGCAGCTCTCATGGGAGGATGACGGCGGCAGCGCGCACGAACGCTGGGTAGAGGCCGGCACCGGAATGCCACAACCACCACCTCGTCTTCGGGAAACCGAAGGCGGGCGCCACTTCATGTCCTTCCATTACACCCTGCACGGCGGCATGGCCGGCTACTGGCTGGTTGGCTGGATCACCGCCTGCATGCTGCTGGCGCTGGTGTCCGGCGTGGTGGTGCACAAGCGCATCTTCAAGGACTTCTTCACCTTCCGCCCAGGCAAGGGCCAGCGCAGCTGGCTGGATGCGCACAACCTGAGTGCCGTGCTGACCCTGCCGTTCCTGTTCATGATCGGCTACACCGGGTTGACCTTCTTCTACAGCAGCTATCTGCCGTGGCCGGTGCAGGCAGCCTATGGCAATGCCGATGACGCCTATGCGCGCTATGAAGCCGAACTGGCACCTGGGCGACCTGTCCCGGCCGGCATCCTGGTTGCGGGCGCGCAGCTGCCGAACCTGCCGGACCTGCTTGCGCGGGCGCAGGCCATCAGCGGTCAGCCGCCGGCACTGGTGATGATCCAGGCGCCCGGCACCGTGCACAGCGTGGTGGAAGTGGAGGGCCGCAAGACAGCGGGGAACACCGGCAGGCACCTGTTGAGCGAGGCCAGCCGGGTGACCTTCGATGCGGCCAGCGGCAGGCTCCTGCAGCAGCATGCAGCGCATCCGCAGCAACTGGGTGCCGTGCAGGTACACGAAACCATCGAAGCCCTGCACAAGGCCGATTTCGGTGGCTGGCCGATGAAGTGGCTGTACTTCATCAGCGGCCTGCTGGGCACGGCGATGATCGCCATCGGCACGCTGCTGTTCTCCATCAAGCGGCGCAAGCGCAGCGAGCATGAGTTCGGCGCCGCCACGGCAGGCATCTACCGTTGCGTGGAGGCGTTCAACGTGGCATCGCTGGCCGGGGTGGCACTGGCAAGCATCGTCTACCTGCACGGCAATCGGTTGCTACCACTGGAAATGAGCGATCGCAGCGCGTGGGAGATACGCATTTTCCTTTTAACCTGCGCGGCCTCGGTGCTGCATGCACTGTGGCGTCCACCGCGCCTGGCCTGGATCGAGCAGTTGTGGCTGGCCGCCGCGCTGTGCCTGGCACTGCCGCTGGTGAATCTGGCAACCACCGGGCAGGGGCTGCTGATGTACCTGCAGCGCGGCGCATGGCAGCAGGCCGGCGTGGAGCTGGTCGCCCTGGCCTTCGGGTTGATGCTGGCAAGAATGGCCCTGATGCTGCAGCGCCGCTGGCCACAGACGCACGAGGCCGCGCGCAGTGCCAAGCCCGCACCCGGGCAGGGCGCGGCCCATCGCTGGCAGGTAGCGAGCCGGGTGCTGGCTGCCTCGGTGGGGGGCTACGTGTTCACCGCGCTTACCGCCACGGCACTGGCGCTGTTGCTGCCCTCGCTGGTGAATGTACGCACATCCGTTTCGGTCCTGACCAGTTCGCTGCTCGGGTTCGTGCTGTTGATCGCCGTTGCCGTGGGCATCTTCAGCGCCCGTAGTGTGGGGAAGGTGTGGCTGGTCGTGGCGGCAGGGAGCGCCCTGATGGGAGTGTTGGTGGTGATGCTGCGGCCGGGGTGAGGGCAGGGGAGGCGGCTCACCCTCACCCACATTCACCCCGCAGCAGCGAAAATGCATCCCTGGGCGCGCCCTGGCGCGCGCCGCTCACTGCCTGCAGGATCGTAACGATGTCCAACACCCCCTTTGGCGAGTCATCATGCGCTGCCGCCGCCAGCGGTTGTGTCGAGGTGCGCGGTGCGCGCGAGCACAACCTCAAGAACGTCGACGTCTCCATTCCGCGCAATGCACTGGTGGTGTTCTCCGGGGTCTCGGGTTCGGGCAAGTCATCGCTGGCCTTCGGCACCGTGTTCGCCGAAGCACAGCGGCGCTACTTCGAGTCGGTGGCGCCGTATGCTCGGCGCCTGATCGACCAGGTGGGCGTGCCCGATGTGGATGCCATCGACGGCCTGCCGCCGGCCGTGGCCCTGCAGCAGCAGCGCGGTGCCAGCAATGCGCGCTCATCGGTGGGCAGCGTGACCACGCTGTCCAGTCTGGTGCGCATGATGTACTCGCGCGCCGGGGCCTATCCGGCCCATCAGCCCATGCTGTACGCCGAAGACTTTTCACCGAACATGCCGCAGGGCGCCTGCAGCACCTGCCACGGCCTGGGGCATGTCTACGAAGTGACCGAAGCGCTGATGGTGCCGGACCCGTCGCTGACGATCCGTGAGCGCGCCATCGCGTCCTGGCCGCCGGCCTGGCATGGCCAGAACCTGCGCGACATCCTGGTCACGCTGGGCTACGACATCGACGTGCCGTGGAAGAAGCTGCCGAAGAAGGACCGGGACTGGATCCTGTTCACCGAAGAAACGCCCAGCGTGCCGGTCTACGCCGGGTTCACCCCTGCCGAGACCCGCGCCGCGCTCAAGCGCAAGCTGGAGCCCAGCTACATGGGCACCTATACCGGCGCGCGCCGCTACGTGCTGCATACCTTTGC
This sequence comes from Stenotrophomonas sp. Sm6012, assembly GCF_030985895.1. Taxonomy (NCBI): domain Bacteria; kingdom Pseudomonadati; phylum Pseudomonadota; class Gammaproteobacteria; order Lysobacterales; family Lysobacteraceae; genus Stenotrophomonas; species Stenotrophomonas sp. Sm6012. The sequence goes on from NZ_JAPTFX010000003.1 coordinate 66,983, forward strand.
CAACACCCAGAGCGCGCTGATGCGCAAGCGCGTGTCGCGCTACATGGAAGGCAAGCTGTGCCCGGCCTGCCACGGAAAGCGCCTGAAGCCGGAGGCGCTGTCGGTCACCTTTGCCGGCGTGGATATCGGTGAGTTCATGCGGCTGCCACTGGACCAGCTGGCGGAGCTGCTGGAGCCGGTGGCACAAGGTGATTTCAGCGCGCACAGCAAGGGCGCTCGCACCCGCAGGAGTGCGACGCCCCGCGATCGCGCCCGTCTGGCCGCGAGTGGCCAAGCGACCCACGAGGGCGCCCCCGACGTGCGGCTGACCTCGGCCCTGTCCGAAGAGAAACGCCTTGCAGCCCAGCGGCTGGCAGGCGGGGTGATGGCGCGGGTACGCCAGCTGCGTGAACTGGGCCTGGGCTATCTCTCGCTGGATCGCGCCACACCCACGCTGTCAGCCGGCGAACTGCAGCGCCTGCGGCTGGCCACGCAGCTCAGCTCGTTGCTGTTCGGCGTGCTGTACGTGCTGGATGAGCCCTCGGCGGGCCTGCATCCTGCCGACAGCCAGGCGCTGTACGACGCACTCGACCGGCTGCGCGACGGCGGCAACTCGGTGTTCGTGGTTGAACACGATCTGGAACTGATGCGCCGCGCGCAGTGGCTGGTGGATGTGGGCCCAGAGGCGGGCGAGCACGGTGGGCGCGTGCTCTACAGTGGCGAGCCCGACGGTCTGCGCAAGATCCAGGACTCGCGCACGGCCCGGTATCTTTTCGATCAGGTTCCTGCGCCCGCCAGCCGCCAGCGCAGCGCCGGCAACTGGCTGCAGCTGCAAGGCATCCATCGGCACAACCTGCAGGGTGTGGACGCACAGGTGCCGCTGGGGCTGCTGACCGCCGTCACCGGCATTTCCGGCTCGGGCAAGTCCAGCCTGATGGCCCAGGCGCTGCCGGAGCTGATGCTGCTGCACCTGGGGCACGAGCCGGTGGACGAGGGTTCGGACAACGAGCCCGCCGACGGACCGAGCGTGATTGAAGCAACGCGAGGCCGCTTGGCCGGCGATGTGGACGCCATTCAACGCGTCGTGCAGGTTGACCAGAAGCCGATCGGGCGCACGCCACGTTCCAATCTGGCCACCTATACCGGCCTGTTTGATTACGTGCGCAAGCTGTTCACCGCAACACCGGCCGCGCGCCGCCGCCGTTTCGATGCGGGCCGTTTCTCGTTCAACGTGGCCAAGGGCCGGTGCGAAACCTGCGAAGGCGAAGGGTTTGTCAGTGTCGAACTGCTGTTCATGCCCAGCGTCTATGCGCCATGCCCGACCTGCCACGGTGCGCGCTACAACGAGGCCACGCTGAAGGTGCAGTGGAATGACCGCAACATCGCCGAAGTGCTGCAGATGACAGTGGACCAGGCGCGTGCGTTCTTCAGCGAAGAGGATGCCATTGCCCGCCCCCTGCAGTTGCTGCAGGAAATCGGCCTGGGTTACCTCAGGCTGGGCCAGCCGGCCACCGAGCTTTCAGGCGGCGAGGCCCAGCGCATCAAGCTGGCCACCGAGCTGCAGCGCAGCCAGCGCGGGCGCACGCTGTACGTGCTGGATGAACCCATCACCGGGCTGCATGCCTCCGACGCGGACCGGCTGCTGGTACAGCTGCAACGGCTGGTGGACGCCGGCAATACCGTGGTGATGATCGAGCATGACATGCGCGCGGTCGCGCAGGCGGACTGGGTGATTGATGTAGGCCCCGGCGCTGGCGGGGCAGGGGGCACCATCGTCGCGAAGGGAACGCCGCAACAGGTGGCGCGGGCCAAAGGCAGCAGGACGGCACCGTTCCTTGCGAAGGAGTTGGCTTCCCTGTAGAGCCGAGCCATGCAGCGCCTCCTGCGGCAAAGCCGGTTGCTGGAGCGGGGAGGGGCGGGAAAACAAGAACGCCTGGCGAAGCGTGTAATGGCGAATCCTCTGGTGACGCTCCAGCCAGAAGCATCCACTTTGATGTTGCAGCGCACACAGAAAAGCACGGCCCAGCTAGTCCCATCCGGCTATAGGACACCAGCGCGACTCGACGCACACTTCGCCCCGTAAAGGCCGACGGGAGGGCGTGATATGAGTCTGCATGTGGGGAAGCTGCGCGGGTTGGCGGTGCTTCTGTTCCTGCTGAATCCCTTGCTTGCCGGTGCGGTGCCGGCAGCGCCGCCTGCATCGGCACCCGAGGTGATTCCGCTGTGGCCGCAGGACCACTGGCAGCAACGCGCGCGTGGCCCGGAACGGATTGGCGCCGAAGGCAGCGCGAAGGGCGCGGTCTCGGGAATCAGTAACGCGCGCATGGAGGTCTACCGACCGCTGAAACCGAACGGAACAGCCGTGGTGATTTTCGGCGGTGGCGGCTACTTCCGCATTCAGATTGGCAGCGCCGCCAAGCCGACGGCGCAGTGGCTGCAATCGCTGGGCGTCACGGCCGCCGTGGTGTACTACCGGCTGCCTGCCGATGGGTGGGCGCCGGTTTCGCCCTTCCAGGATGGCCAGCGCGCCATGCGGCTGCTGCGCGCGCAGGCCGCAAGCCTGGGGGTCGATCCGGAGCGCATCGGCGCATTGGGCTTTTCCGCCGGCGGCAATCTGGCCGGTATCGTCGCCACGCGCTTCGATGCCCCGTTGTATCCGCCGGTGGATGCAGCCGACCAGCTGTCAGCGCGCCCGGACTTCCTTGGCATGATCTATCCGGTCGTTTCAATGCGCCCGCCGCTGGACCACACCCGGTCGAAGCGGGAACTGGCCAGCCAGAACGACGCACAGCAGGCCTATTCGGTCGAACAACACGTCCGCAAGGACATGCCGCCGGTGTTCCTGGCCCAGGCCGTGGACGATCGCACCGTGGATGTCGGCCACAGCGTGGCGATGTACCAGGCCACGCACGCGGCAGGCATTCCGGTGGAGCTGCATCTGTTCGAAGCCGGAGGCCACAGCTGGGGGTTGGGCAAGCCCGGGACATTGGTGGCGCAGTGGCCACGGCTTTTCGCCAACTGGGCACGCAGCCACGGCTACCTCGGGCCGCCGCCTGTGCGGTTGCCGCCGCACGATGCCAGCGCGATACCCGCCGCTGCTGCTCAACCACCTCGCTCGCTGGACGATGATGGCGCGGGCGACTGAGCCGCACACTGTATTTCATTCGGGAGAACTGCATGAACTCACTGAAGCGTGCCGCGCTTGGCGTGGCTGCCGGCGGCTGCCTGTTGCTGGCTTCCCCCTCTGTGCTGGCCGCGGCTGGCGATACCGAAGCCGGATTGCGCACCCAGGTGCAGCAGCAGGCAAAGCAACTGCGCGATCAGGCATCCCTGCTGGAGCAGCTGAGCGCACGCCTGGCTGCGCTGGAGGGGGCCTCTCAAAGTACCGGCGTGGCACCCGGCAGCGATGCGGGCCTCGATGCACAGGTGGCTGCGGCCATCGCTGACACCCGCCAGGACGACATGGCCATTCTGCAGGCGCAGGTGGCACAGCTCGCCGCAACCGGGGGAGGCGGTGACGGCAATCTGCGCTGGCGCAAGGGTGGACCTGAGTTCCGCAGCAGTGATGGCCAGTTCACCTTCCACCCCCGCGGCCGGGTGATGGTCGATTTCAGCAGTACCCACGGTTCCGCATTCGACGCACGCAACATCACCGGCACCGACCTGGCCAGCGGCCGCCTCGGTGCCGAAGGTCGGATGGGACCACTGGGTTACAAGATCGATGCGGACTTTGCGGGCAACGATGTCTCGCTGAAGGACACCTATCTGTCCTGGGACACGCGGCTGGGTGGCCTGCCAACGGAAATCTACGTGGGCAACAAGCTCAAGGACCGTGGGATCGATGGTGGCACCAGCGGCGTCAATACACCTTTCATGCAGCGCAATGCGGTGGCGTCGGTCGGTGCCCAGCAGAGCGGGTACTACGGGCTGGGCGTCACCACCAAGGTGATCGGTGATGGCTGGCACGCCAGCGTGGCGGTGACCGGTGACGATATCGGCAATGACAGCACGGCCAGCGACACCATTGCGTATCTGCTGCGCGCGCACTGGAACCCATTGCGTGGCCAGGCAGGCTTCGTGCATCTGGGAGGCTGGTACTGGTACGAGGATCTCGGCCAGGATGTCGGCAGCATCAACAAGACCTCTCCGATCGCGCTGGGCTGGAACGGCAACGTGCGCGTGTCGGCCAGCTCCATCGCCAACGTCACCGACAACCGCGCCTGGGGGCTTGAGATGGGCGCAGTGTACGGCCCGGTGTGGGCCTTCGCCGAGCACACCACCCGCACCATCGAATCACGCACGGTCGACTCGGTCGACCAGCGGGCGACCTCGGTCTACGCAGGCTGGCTGATCACCGGCGAGCGCCCCGGATTCAGCAGCCGCTCCGGGGTCTGGGGTACCACGCGCGTATTGCGTCCGGTGCAGGAGGGCGGCGTTGGCGCCTTCGAGCTGGCCGCGCGCTATGACCGCTACGACTTTCTCGATGCGGCCCGGGGCGGCGAGGGCAGGGCATGGACGCTCGGGGTGAACTGGTACCTCAACAACTGGTCGCGCCTGATGCTGAACTACGTTCACTGGAAGACCGACAACAAGGTTGGCAACGCTCAGGGGCCTGACTCCGGAAATACCGTGGGCGTGCGAGCGCAGGTTTCGTTTTGATGCGGATGGGGCAGCAGGGTCATGGCTGCGACTGAAGTGCTTCCAGCACCCTGCAATCGGCTACGCGCCCGCCCGGGCAATTGCCGATCATCCGCTGCAGTTCGCCCTGCAGCGCCTGCAGGTCGCGGACCCGGCGCGCAATGTCGCCGATATGCGCCTTCACCACGTCGTCCACCGAGCTGCATTCGTGCTCGCGCTGCTCACCCAAGGCGATCAGCCCGCGGATCTGCTCGATGGAAAAGCCCAGCTCCCGGGCCCGGCGCACGAATGACAGCCGCCGCTGGTCCTGTGCGCTGAAGTAGCGGTAGTTGCCGTCCGACCGCAGCGGTGGCTGGAGCAGGCCGATCTTTTCGTAATAGCGGATGGTCTCGGCCTTGGTGCCGGTCTGGCGGGCCAGCTGGCCGATGGTGAGGTGAGCGGACATGGGCTTGACCTTGTAGGGGCTACAGGGTTGATAACGGCTGCCTCACCTCTTTTCAAGCCCAGGCCAAGCCTGGCCGGAGATACCCATGGATCACTGCTGCGGCCACAAGCGCCAGGAGCTGGAAGCGCTGGCACTCCACAGTGCGCAACGGCGCGTGCTGGTGGCGGTACTGATCATCAACCTGGCGATGTTCCTCATCGAATTCGGCGCAGGCATCGTGGCGCGCTCCAGCGCGCTGCAGGCCGACGCTGTCGACATGCTGGGCGACGCCATCGTGTACGGCCTGAGCCTGTGGGCGGTGAACCGGGGTGCGCGCTGGGAAGCCGGTGCAGCCCTGGCCAAGGGAGTGCTGATCCTGGGCTTCTTTGTGTTCATCGTGCTGGAGGTCATCGCCAAGCTGGCAAACGGCGTACCCCCTTCCAGCGGCGTGATGCTCGGCTTCGGCGCCATCGCGCTGGCAGCCAATCTGGTGTGCCTGGCCTTGCTGTGGCGGTTCCGCACGCTCAACATCAACATGAAAAGCACCTTTGCGTGCTCGCGCAACGACGTCGCCGCCAATATCGGCGTACTGGTGGCTGCCGGCGGCGTCGCGCTCACCGGTCGTGGCTGGCCGGATATCGTGGTGGGTGTGGTCATCGCGCTGCTGTTCCTGAAGTCCGCGGTGGGCGTCATCAGCGAAGCGTGGCCCGCATGGCGCGCGGCTGCGAAAGCGTGAGGTGAGGCAAGGGGCTCCGGCGAGATGCCAGAGCCCCAAGAGGCTTACTTTTCCTGCAGGAACGTCAGCAGGTCCTGGTTGACGCGATCCTTGTGCGTGTCGGTCAGGCCATGCGGTGCGCCCGGGTACACAATCAGCCTGGCGTTCTTGATCAGCTTTGCCGACTGGCGGCCAGAGATGTCGATCGGCACGATCTGGTCGTCATCACCGTGGATGACCAGCGTCGGCACATCAAACTTCTTCAGGTCGGCGCGGAAATCGGTGGCCGAGAACGCGGCGATCGAATCGTAGGTGTTCTTGTGGCCGCCCTGCATGCCCTGTGCCCACCACGCATCGATCAAGCCCTGGGACACCTTCGCGCCCGGGCGGTTGAAGCCGTAGAACGGGCCCGAGGGGATGTCCTTGTACAGCTGCGCGCGGTTGTCCATCTGCGCCTTGCGGATGCCGTCGAACACTTCAATTGGCAGGCCGTTGGGGTTGTCGGCGGTCTTCAGCATGAACGGCGGCACCGAGCTGATCAGCACCGCCTTCTTCACCCGGCCGGTGCCATGGCGGCCGATGTAGCGCGCCACTTCGCCGCCGCCGGTAGAGAAGCCCACCAAGGTCACGTCGTGCAGGTCGAGCGTGTTGATCACCGTGGCCAGGTCATCGGCGTAGTGATCCATGTCGTTGCCGTCCCACGGCTGGCTGGAACGGCCGTGGCCACGACGGTCATGCGCGATGACACGGTAGCCGTGGTTGGCCAGGAAGATCATCTGCGATTCCCAGCTGTCCGAGTTCAGCGGCCAGCCGTGGCTGAAGGTCACCACCGGGCCGTCCTTCGGGCCCCAATCCTTGTAGTAGAGCTGCACGCCATCGGCGGTGGTGATGTAGCTGGCGGTGCGGGCGACGCTGGTGATCGGCGCCGGTTTGGCCGGTTCGGCGGCCTGCGCGGACAGGCCGGCCTGGACCGAGAGGGCGAGGGTGGCAAGGGCCAGGGTGCGGGCGAAGGTGTTCATGCGGGAACTCTCATGCGTGGGTGGTGAGGCGTACTTTGCGCCCTGAATCAGGCGCCTGGGTGATGCAATGTCCGGAGTTCTTGATAGATCGTCTTGCATGGATGTGCGCACCCGAACCGTCGCCCGCCGTGCGTTGACAAGGTAGAACGTTCGTTCTACCTTGCAGCCATGCACAAGACCGGCACCGACACCGCGCAGAAGATCCTCGCCACGGCCGAGGCGCTGATCTACCAGAACGGAATCCACGCCACCGGCATGGACCTGCTGGTGAAGACCTCCGGCGTGGCACGCAAAAGCATCTACCGGCACTTTGAAAACAAGGACCAGGTGGCCGCTGCGGCATTGAACGCGCGCGACGTGCGCTGGCTGGACTGGTTCCAGCAGGCGTGCGACAAGGCCGACAGCCCGGAAGCGCGCATCCTCGGCATGTTCACCGTGCTCAAGGGCTGGTTCGAGTCCGAGGGCTATCGCGGCTGCGCCTTCATCAATACCGCGGGTGAGGTGGGCGACCCCGACGATCCGATTCGCCACATCGCAAAACACCACAAGCAGAAGCTGCTGGATTACACGCTGGAACTCACCACGCAACTGGATATCGAGCAGCCGGACGCACTGGCGCGGCAGCTGCTGGTTCTCATGGAAGGCGCCATCACCGTCTCGCGCGTGATGGGCGACTACAACGCCGCAGACACTGCCAGGGACGTTGCAAAGGTGTTGTTGGAGCAGGCCAGACGCTGACGCCTGAGTCATCAAAACCCGTCGAAGCACCCCGTTCATCCACTTGATTGGAGGCCCCACCGTGTCCACTGAAGCACCCCGTCCGCCGCTGCCGCCGTTCACCCTTGAATCGGCCATCGAGAAGGTTCGCCTTGCCGAGGATGGCTGGAACTCCCGCGATGCCGACAAGGTCGCGCTGGCCTATTCGCTCGACACCCGCTGGCGCAACCGCGCCGAGTTCACCCACGGCCGCGAGGAAGCGCGGCAGTTCCTGGCCCGCAAATGGAAGAAGGAACTGGACTACCGCTTGATCAAGGAACTGTGGGCCTTCAGCGGCAACCGAATCGCCGTGCGCTACGCCTATGAATGGCACGACGACTCCGGCAACTGGTTCCGTTCCTATGGAAACGAGAACTGGGAATTCGGAGCGGATGGGTTGATGGAACATCGGTTCTCGAGCATCAACGACATGCCGATCAAGGAGAGCGAGCGCAAGTTCCATTGGCCGCTGGGGCGTCGCCCGGATGATCACCCGGGGCTGTCTGATCTGGGCCTGTGAGCACGGCTGGCCGACATTCGCTTCACCCTCCATTGCGTAACCTGCACGCCACAGCACGTCATGCCTCACGTTGAGGCATGACGCGCGCCGAGGCTGGAATCGAGTGCTTTCACTCGCAGAACAGGAGGCAGGACGCGACCGTGAAGGCAGTTCCCATCATCATCGCCGCAGCACTGGCCGCGCCCTCGCTTGATGCGCGCGCGGCCAGCGAAGACCGCAACACAGCGCCTCATTTCGATCTCGGTGGCGCAGTCCGATTCAACTATGGCTGGCTCGATTACGGGCCCACCAGCCACCTGCAGCTGGAGCTGCTTCGCGCCGACATCGATGCCGGCAGCGGACCTTTCTCCTTCTCCGCGCAGTACCGCTGGTACGACGGCTTCGATGCCATCCATCACGCCTACGCGGGCTGGCAGTTCACCGACGCCACGCAGCTGAAGGCCGGTATCCAGCAGGTGTCCTTTGGGCTGCTGCCCACGGTCTCGCAGAGTTTCTGGTTCGGGTCCGGGTACTACCTGGGCATCGAGGACGACTACGACCCCGGCGTGGTGGTGATCCACCAGGCCGGCAATACCACCTGGCACCTCGGCTGGTTCTCGGGTGACGAATACGGAAGCGGGGCACGCTACGACCGCTATTCCTTCGATGTGGCACAGACCGATGCGTTGCCGTATCGCGAACGGCAGCGGCTCAATGTACGCGTCGAGCAATCGCGCGACTGGGCAGGCGGCGAGCTGCTGGTCGGCGCATCGGCCTTCGCGGGCAAGGTGCAGAACACCCGCAGCCTCCGCCATCACGACCACCAGGCCGTGGCCGTCCACGCGCAGTGGAAACGCGATGGCTGGGCCACCCAGCTGCAATGGGCGCGCTACCGCTACAGCGTGCCCGGCGAGCGCATCGCGCTGTCGGCGTTCCAGGCCCCGTTTGAAATCGCGGCCGAGGCCGATGTGCCCAGTGCCAACGTTGCCTATTCCTTTGGCCAGCGCGGCTGGCTGGACGATGTGACCTGCTACAACAACCTCAGCATGACGCGCCCGGTGGGGCACAGCAGCGGGGTGCGCGACTCCTGGCAGAACGTCACCGGCTGCAGCCTGCAGAAGGGCGTGATGCTCACCTATGTCGACTGGATTGCCGGCCGCAACATGTGGTTTGCCGGCGGCGATGGCATCGGCATCAACAACGGCGGCCCGTCGCGCTGGCATTCGCGGCTGAACCTCAATATCGGGTTCTATTTCTGAAAGGTGCCGCGCGTCGGCTACGATGCCACGGTCGGCATCGTAGCCGGGGGCAGGGGACGCAATGGACATGCAGGCAGGGGGCGGGCTCGATTCGCCGGCAAAGACCGATTCGCAGGAGCTGACCTTCCACTGGCTCTACCAGCGGGTGCAGGGGCTGGTTGAGCACAGCATCTACCCGAAGGCGGGCAGGGTGGAGAGGTGGGCGTTTCGCGTTGGAGTATTGGCGGCCCTCGTCGGGGTTCTAAGTAGCCAGCTTCCGGAGCGATGGGTCGCGGTCACCTTTGCCTCTCCGCTCGTCACGGCATGCCTCGTGGTAGAGATTGCCAGCTTCATCGTTGCCGGCGTCTTCGCAGCCCGTAGGGGTATCCGCCAGTTCAGCCAACCACGGCTGTCGCATGCGCAGGAGATGGATGGGGAGTTTTCCCAGTGGCAAGGGGTCATCGCCGAACTTCAAGGATTTCCCAGGGTCGAGCGTGAGCGTCGCCTCAAGTACGTCACCCACCTGCGCACAAGCATGATCGAGCGCATGGGGCTGATGTACGGCGGGCTGCAACGACTCGGGCCGTTTCCGCTGTTGATTGCCCTCTACCTGCAGTTCCGTGGATGGCAATGGGGTGATTGGGCCAGCGCCTTTGATGTCGGGGCGCTGGGCGCCTTCCTCATCTACGCCCTGGTGTTGCTCTACCTTGCGGGATGGATGCTGATCGGCCTGCGTACCCGCCTGGACACCTACGTCGCCCTGCTCGAAGGCTCCATCCACGAACCCGAGCCCCCGCAGCCAGCGCCCCAGTAAAGGCGAGCCATGCTCGACTACGGCATGCCACATCGCACACCATCAGGCACCTCGCCAGCCAACATCTGCAACACCCGATCCATCAGAACAGGCTCCGGCACGCCCGCCAGCACTTGTTCCAGATAGTCCACGGGTTGCAACTGCCCTTGAAGCAGTGCAAGTAACAGCGCAACAGCGGGCGCCCGCTGCTTCGCATCCAGCGAGACCTGCAACAGCACATGCTGCGGCCGCTTCTCCAGCCACAACACGGGCACGCCCTTGCAGTTAACCTGGAAAGAGGCGTCTTCATGCCGCTCCACGAACTGGAAGCCGTGCCCTGGCCGAACCTTCACGAACTGCGTCGCTTGCCGGCGCAGCTGTGAGAATCGTTCGTTGGAGACGCGCTGGAACGCGATAGGCGAGGGGACGGGTGGCTCAAACCACCGCGCCTGTGCCGCAATCACGAACCCAACGCACAAGGCCGTGGCCGCCCAACTGCACCAGGCCACTCAACCCTCCGGGCGCATTCGTGTACTGGCGTGCGCGGTGAGTCCCAGCCCGGCCATGATCAGCCCCTCCATGATGCGCGGACCGACGTCCTGCTCCAGTTCGCCGTTCTCGCGGGCCCGCTGCGCGGCCAGCAGGATCTCCATCACCACGCGAAGGCCCGCCAGCGAGCAGTCGGTGTCGGCCAGGGCAATGCGTCGGCCCGGCATCAGGTGGCGCTCTGGCCAGGGCTGGCCATCGGACGTGGCGCCCGAACCGATGCTGTCCAGCAGGGCAATGAGGGTGTTCCGGTCCAGTACGGGGCCGTTCGCGGGCTCTTCCTGGATCGGTTGCGGGGCAGGGGAGTAGCGCTTGGTCATGGCAGGGCTCCTTGCGGGCAGGCAGAAGCCGCCACCGATAAAGGTGGCGGACGGTGCGAGGTTCGAAACCCGGTGTGCAATCAGACCGGCGGGCGCAAGGCCCCCACGCACCGCCCGCCATAGCCGGCCGACGGATTGCCAGTCGGCACCGCGCGAGGTGGTGCCGACTGGCAAGCGCTTTTTACGATTGCACAACCGGGGTTTCGAAGCCCGACCACCGGTACTCGGTGGCACGGAGAGGAATACGCCCAGTTGTGCGCGATGCCAATGCAGTAAGGCCGATCCCGTCACCACATTCAACATTTTCAGAATCGTTGTATATGGCGCAATGTGGCTGAAGCCATGAGTTGCAAGGCTGTCGGCGATATTCGTGGTGCGGGCCTACAGACTGTCGGCATCCGCCCGACGATCCTGCGACCGAGGCAGATGCGACATGATTGCCAAAGGCCGCCTGGTGTCAGAAGCCCTTCAACGCGACCTTGGTCCGCTCCAGCCAGGCGGCATTGTGGCTGCGCGCGTGGCGCGACCAGTGCTGGGCATCTTCGATGATGCTGGCGAACAGGCTGCGAGCTTGCTCACGGTCGACCGGCTGCGTTTGTGCCATCAGCCACTCGCCGTAAAGGCAGCGGGCGGCCGCATCGTTTCCACATTCCACAGCACGCTCAAACGCGGCGCGGGCGCCGGGCGCCTGAGCGGCTGCCAGCGCCTGCGCATAGAGCAGGGTCTGTTCCGGCTTGCGGCGCACGTCCGGATGGCGGGCGAACAGGCCGTCCAGCGTCTCGACTGCAAGTGCGGCGTGTCCGGACTCAAGGCGGGCACGGGCAAGGCCGGTCAGAATGTAGGGGTCGTCACCCAGTGGCGAGCTTGCGGCCTGCTCAAGCAGGGTTCTGGCTTCCTCCGCCTGGCCGGCATCCAGCAGCGTCATCCCCAAGCGAACCCGGTTCTGCACGGTGGGCGTTCGCGACAGCTCAGCACGTGCGTTGCGCAGATCCTGACCCGGGTCCATGAGCTGCTTGGCTGAGCGGATTGCCTGCCGCGCGCCGCGCGAGTTGCGGGCTTCCGGGAAGTAGATCGCCAGGAAGTAGACGACGCTGCCTAACAAGGGGAACGAGAAGAGCAGGATGAGCCAGTAGAGGCTCTGGCCTGAGCGGATGGCGTGCACCGCGAAGTAGATGGCCGCCAGTACGTGGAGTCCGATTCCGATATAGGGCATGTGTGCAGCCTCGTCCTTGTGGGGGCTGGCACTATAGAGGGCGTGGGGTGGGGCGCCAATGGGGGCGACCTGGCATGGCGCGTCAGTTAATGAGCTCAAATCCTATGGAGAGCTATCTACTGGGGTCGAGTTGATGAAGAAGGTTTCACTCCGATATCGCTGGCGATTGCAGAAGAGCCTCAACGTCCTGATCTTGCTGTGTCACCCGGATGAGCAGGCAAAAGGCGCCTGGTGTCGTTTCCGGCGCGACAGTTTGCGGAAGTGCGGCAAGAAATTCGATGAATCGCAACTTCCTCACGAGATCGCCTCGGAATAGCTTAAGAGAATATTTAGCTTTGGACTGCGGCCAATCCGTAGGAGATTGCCGTAGCTCCTGATCGGAAAATTAGTGGGTCATTACAGCTCCGCTCAATAGAGGTTTGACAACGCGAAGCTATAGGCGTAGTTCTTTGCTCAAACAGCAGCTGACTTCCCTTTCACTCCCTATCCAAGGATGTAGCGAAGATGATTTCTGCCAAGGACAGGCGGGAGGGAAAATCCCCCCGTTGTAATTATATTAATTCGCGACTTTGCTCGATCATCACGGGCGCAGCGCTTACGTTGGGGGCTGGGTTCCACGCCTCGGCGCAAGATGGGCTCTTCAATTACCAAGAATTTGAGAAGCGGATAAAGAGCGCGCAGTCGCTCGCCGCTATCTCTACCGATGAGGTGTTTGGCGATCGGACCGCAGGCTTCGACGGTAGTACGGAGTTCTTCATTGAGGACGTGTCCATTCCCGGCAACTTTGACCTTCCTGTGAGCGTCGCTCGACGCTTTTCGGTGGAGGCGACTAACCGAGGATTTCGCGATAGCGAGACCAAGGGTCTGACACTGTTCGATGATTGGGAAATCGTCGTGCCTTATATGTCGGGCGTGTGGACCAAAGGCGCTGGATGGATCACGGGTGACCAAGGGGCTCAGACCACGCAGCGTTGTTCGGTCAACACCGCGCCCTTGCTGCTGGAGACCTGGGGCTACACCGACATCGGCTTTGGCATCGATGTGAAGTGGAATGGCGGAAACGGCGAGGAACTTCTGATTGCCGATGACCCGTCCTATGCCTCTGCGCCAGGCCTTGAGGTACCCAAGTGGATGACAGCGTCCAGAGCGCGATTCACTTGTCTGTCTGCAACGCGCAACGGATACCCAGGCGAGGCGTTCGTGGGGCATACGCCCGATGGCAAGAAGTACTTCTTTGACTGGGGAGCGGAAAAGCCCTACGCCACAGCCAAGGCCGGGAGTCGCATGATGGCGCGTAAGCGCGTCTACCTTCTGGCATCGCGTGTTGAGGATCGTTATGGGAACTGGGTGTCTTATAGTTACGACGGGTACCGGCTCACCAGGATTGAGTCCAGCGATGGACGCCGGATTGACCTGAGCTACGATGGCGACGGCCGGGTGACCACAGTCACGGCCAATGGGCGAGTTTGGCGGTATGCCTATGTGGGCGATACGGAGGGAAATGACGGCGGCTTGTCCCAAGTGACACTCCCGGATGGCTCTGCTTGGACCTACAGTCATCGCGGGCGGCTTCAATCAAGCCTTCCTTTGCGTGGCGGTGACGATGGGGGCGGGTGCGAGATCCGCGCGGGCAATGCCCCTCCACCCACGCAGATGACGGTAACCTCTCCGTCAGGTGCTCAAGGCATCTTCGACTTTGAAATGGAGCTGTTTATCCGCTCTGATCCTTGCAACGGACTCCTTCCGTCGCATTACGATGCATGGTCCTTGAAGAAGCGCAGCATCATGGGGCCTGGGCTGCCTTCGATGGTGAGTACGCGAGATTACAACCTGCAGTTGCCGGGAGGCGGGCGCTGGTCCAGCCTGACCAAGCCGGATGGCACGCAGATTCGCGAACGCTATGGCGCAGATCCGGGCCTGAACGAACGAAAGCTCCTCCAAAAGCAGATTCTGGACGCGGCCGGCCAGGTGCAACGTGACGAGCTAAGTACCTACACCTTTGGTTCCGAGACAGGGCCGTTTGCCGTCCGGGTAGGGCGGTCAATTGGACTTCAGTCAGGCCAGTTCTTGGCGGGCACGCTGAGTGCGCTAAGCGAGAGCCAGTTCAGTCAGGATGGCGATACCTATCGCGTGGTCTACAGCGACTTCAATCGCAATGCCCGTCCAGCACGCGTGACTTACACCGGCCCTTCCGGATCCAAGGCCGAGATACGAGAGCATCTTGATATGCCCAACCCTTGGGTCTTGGATCAGGTGTTGAGCGTCAAGGAGGTTGCGTCCGGGAAGGTCACCACGCGATATAGCTATGACGCCATGGCCAAGCCGAATGCCGTCTATCGCGCTGGAGCGCTGCTGCAGAGTGTGACTTATGCCGCGGATGGCACGATCAGTACGGTGCGTGACGGAAAGGGAAATACGACCCAGATCCAGGACTGGTATCGGGGTGTACCGCGACTGGTCACCAATCCTGATGGCACCACCAACAGCATGTCGGCCGACGGAAACGGGTGGATCACCTCAACCACGGATGCGCTGCAGAGGACCACGTCCTATCAGCACGATTCGATGGGTCGCGTGAAGGAGGTCCAGCCACCCGTCGATGAGAACCAGTGGACCAAGACAACCATCTCGTTCCAGCAGGTCGCGGCCGATGAGTACGGCCTTTCGCCGGGACACTGGCGAGTCGATAACGCTCAAGGGGCACGGCGTCAGGAAACTTATCTCGATGCGCTTTGGCAGCCGCTCCTGGTGCGCGAATACGATGCAGACGACATCGCGGGGACCCAACGGTGGGTCAGGAACAGCTACGACAGCGAGGGTCGCCCGATCTTCACTTCCTACCCTTCAAAGGATAGCAATGTGGCGACCGGCACCTGGACTGAGTACGACGCACTTGGGAGGAAAACTTCCTCGGCCCAGGACAGCGAGCAAGGCCTGCTGATCACGACCATTGCCTACAGCAGCAATGCTACGACTACCGTCGTTGATCCGCTCGGTCATCAGACGATTACCCGGTTCGATGCCTTTGAAGGACCGGACTATGAAAAGCCTGCGCAGATCATTCGTGCCGACGGAAGCAAAGTCAGCATAAAACGGAATGCATTTGGCCTCACTACCGAAGTGGCCCAGTCCGCAAACTGAAACCACGTCAAGGATGGCATTCGTGAACACTGAAAAACTGCGCATGGCCGCGGCGGTTCTGCTGGGGCTGATGATCATCTTCGTGTGCCAGGTGGCACACGCTGACGCTTGGATTGAACTTACTGGGCCAGCCCAAATCTCCTACACGGCACCAGCAACCTATCAGTTGCAGCTCAAAAGTGGCGTCACAAGCACTGGCCCCAAAGCGGAGTATCTGGAAGACATACAGCTCACGCGCAATGGCCAAGTGATCTCCCGACTTCCGAACGGGACCTATACCGAGAACGGCCTGTCGGCGGGCACGTATCAGTATGTCTACAAGGCATTTGGCGTGCGCAACTTCAATGGCAATGAGTCTTACAGACAGCTGATCTCACCCACGATCACGGTCACGGTGGCGGCACCGCCAACCCCTTTTGACGGCGCGGAGTACGTTTCCGCAAGCTGGCCTAATTCGGCCGATAGAGGAACCCCGTTCAGCGGTACTGTCACCTTCCGGAACACGGGCAACACAACGTGGCGAGCAGGGGAAGGCTATCGACTGGGTCAGGCCGAGCGCTACGTTTCCGGCGCCACGAAACTCGGAATTGCCGAGGTTGCTGTACCCCACGACGTGGCTCCGGGTGGCACAGCAACGTTTGCGTTCAGCGGAGTAGCGGCCAGTGAAAACGGACCGACAACGCTCCAATGGCAAATGAACCGGAATGGTGCTCGCTTCGGTAGCACTAGCAGCGAGCAGATCTTTGAGACGACCGGAAGGCTCAATCGCGGCGTCATGTATGAGCAGGAGGTCCCGACCAGCATGGAGACCGGGCGGACCTATCGAGTCAAGCTGAAGTTCACCAACACGGGCAACACGACGTGGTCGGCGTCGGCGGGCTATGCATTGGGGTCCTGGAATCCCAATGACAATGTCCGCTGGGGTAGGGCGCGGGTTCCAATGCCGAATGACGTCAGTCCACAGCTGCCTGCGTTCTTTGAATTCGACGTGGTAGCTCCTTCATTGCCAGGTGTCTACAGCTTCCAATGGCGGTTGCTGGAAGAGGGCAAAGAATGGTTTGGTCGCGAAAGCGACAATGTCCAGGTCACGGTCAGCGGGCCGCCGTCCAAGGTAATCGGCAACATCGATGGTGTCACCAGCGACGGTCAGATTCGAGGCTGGGCGTGCTCGACGGGCATTGATTCGTCGATTGACATTCATGCCTACACCGGTGGAGCCGCCGGCAGTGGTGGGACGATCTTCCTGACCGGCAAGGCCGACTTGGCGAGTGAGCCGGCCGTGGCTGCGTCCTGCAACGCGGGAGGCAATCACCGCTTCTCGCTTCCAATGAGCAACGAGCAACGCCGCCAGCGTGCCGGACAACCGATCTACATCCATGGAATATCCCCCGTTGGACAACCCAACAACACCATTGACGGCTCCGGATCAGTTGTAGTGCCTGAAGCGCCCAGTGGCACGCTTTCCGCAACTCCGGCCACGTGCCAGATTGCATCGGATGCCCAGACCTGCAACATCACCTTGGTCTGGTCGGCCACGGATTCGCGCGCAGAGCTAAAGCGTGATGGCGGCTCGGTGGTAGGCAGTGGAGCCAGCGGCTCCGTTGTTGTGCCAATCGGTGCCGGAATGAGCCGCTTTACGCTCTCGGTCGCCGGCGACGCGGTTGCCACGGCAGTCGTCACCGCCAAGGCCGCTCCTGTCGTGCCCGTCAATCCAGACAATCCGGCCCCGACGGTTGCCCGGAGATACGTCTACGACGACAACCTCCGGCTATGCAAGGTCATCGAGCCAGAAACCGGGGCGACTGTGCTTGGCTACGATGCGGCCGGAAACATTGCTTGGAGTGCAACAGGACTCGACTTGCCCAGCCTGACGGCATGTGATCGTGAGTCACCCCAGATCGGTGCTCGTCGCATATCCCGCAGCTACGATTCCAGCAATCGCCTCCAGGCTGTTGTCTACCCTGATGGCCTGGGTGATCAGCAACTGGAATACACCCCTACTGGCCAGCTGAAGAGCGAACGGGTATTCAATCAGGACCGGGTGCCAGTGGTGACTACTCGCACCTACAACTCACTCGGGGCGGTGGCCAGTCAGAGCCGTGTCGTGGGCAATGCGGGCGTGAGAACCTTGGCCTTCGGCTACGACTCGCTGGGACAGCACATCCGTACCGACTATCCCGATGGCTACTCCGTCCGGCAATTCGTGAACGCCTTGGGTCAGCCGGTGCGGTTGCAGGACGGCAGTGGTGCGGTGCTCGCCAGCAACATCATCTATGCTCCCAGCGGCGAAGCCATCGCGCTTACCTACGGCAATGGCATCGTTCGTAGTGTGACTGAGAACGCGCGCCAACTGACCGGTCGCGTCGTCGACGGTGGTGTGGTCGATCTGAACTACAGCTATGACGCGGCGGGAAATATCACCCAGATCCGCGATGGAGTGCGCGGTGATTCTGGGACAATCAGCCTGGACTACGATCGCCTCGATCGACTGGTTCAAGCCGGCGCTCCAACCTATGGGGGCAATGGGCAGTACACGTTCGGCTATGACACGCTGGACAACATCGTCTCGATGCGACTGCCCGGCAAGCGCGAGCGCACGTTCCACTACGACGCCCGCAATCGTCTGGAGCTGTTGCGCGATCCAAGTGGCAATGGCGTGTCTGGCTTCTCCTATGACAGCGCCGGCAACCTGGCGGCGCGCAACGGCCAGAAGCTCACCTACGACATGGGCGGTCAGCTGCGTTCCGTGGGAGGGGCGCAGAAATACTACTATGACGGAGCAGGACTCCGTGCCTACGCATCAGCATCAGCTTCGTCGCCATCAGAGAGCCCACCCGGATTGGGCGAGCCCCCCATCACCGAGACCCATGGTTGGGATAACTCCATCCCAGGACGCAGAGGCAGTGAATTGGCTCTCTTGGCAGGTGATCTGGACCGCACCTGGCACTACTTGGTGGGCGGGGAACTGATCGAATCCACCCAGGACGGGGAAACTTCCGACTACGTCTACCTCGGCAAGCGGCTGCTGGCGATTCGTACCAACTCTTCCGCCGGTACAAAGCTCACTTACCTGCATCATGACGCGCTCAATAGCTTGGCGGCCACGAGCGGTGCCAATGGAGCGGTACTCACGCGCCACTTCTGGTCGCCGTATGGCGAGGTCGATGCGGTACCTTCTGCAAGTATTCCCGGCTACTCCGGTCATCTTGCAGATTCCGATACCGGGTTGGTCTACATGGGATTGCGTTACTACGATCCACAGTTGGCAAGATTCGTCTCTCCCGATCCATTGGCGGCCAGCACCTCCGGCGGGCCGAATTTCAACCGCTATCGGTACGCCAGCAACAACCCGTTCCGGTTCTCAGACCCGACTGGGGCGTGCGATCAGATGACCGGGTCTCATATCTGCAATGGCAGTGGTTTCGCGGGAGCCAACCTTAGTGGTGCGCCCCAAACGCCGGGCGGAGTACCCAAGCACAACCCCAACGCGACGGCCCCTGCGGAGGCAGTCAAGGCGACCGGGTTTGATGCTTTCGCGGAGTACTTCGGTGAACGGAACTGGTTCATCGGACCAGGAAGCTTGACCGATCTCGACGCGATGTCAGAAGCAATTGTCGTCCCCCTGATGAATTCGCCAGCAGGATCAACCGCGACAGGCGGTCTCAAGCTCGCCTCTGCGATGGTCGTACTGCGCGAAGCCAATGCCGCAAGGGGCGCAGCCGGTCCGGCAAGCAGCCTAGCAAATGCAGCTCTCCTAAGGATGCAGTTGAAGGCCGAGTCAGTAGCCGGCGCACTACTGCCTTCCAAGATCATCGGTTACTCTAGGCATGGGCTGAATCAGGCGATCTCTCGCGATGGCGTGGGTGTGGCGCCGGGCGCAATACTCGATGCAGTCAGGAGCCCGCTGAGCATCACCGGACAAAGTGGCGGGCGCTTCATGATGACAGGGAAAGATGCCGTGGTGATCGTCAACCACCAAGGGAAGGTTATTACCACCTGGGCAACAAACGCAGCGGGGGTTCGATGACTAGGCGTTCTGCGAAAAACGAACAACAGATGCTGTCCTTGGCCGAAAAGGTTCTTGCCGCTCGACATGCTGCACCTGTGCTTGCAGAGCGATTGGCAGGCAGTCAAGTTACGTCGGACGACCGCAAAGCGATCATCCAAGTGATTGCGGATGAATTGTGCGAAAAGGGCTTCGATAATGAATCGGAGCCCTCTGCGTACGGGCAAGAACTTGAGCGATTGATCGACTATTTGAACAGGCCGAACCTGAAGTAGCACGTCGCACTCAACTCTCGCCATCGAAGATGTCCGCTCTATCCAGCCCGAGATCGCCAATGGCGAAACGCAAGCTCAAGGCCACCCGGTCTTCGGCGTGGTCCTCATCTGGGTATCCAGCTGATGCCCAGAATCCGAGCGCCGCCTAAACAACGGCTGGGAACAGTTACGAAATGCCAAGGGCGATCGGCTGCGCTGCCGCGAGCACTGAACCGGGGCTGTAAGGCGCCCCCCCCTACGGAAGCACCTCACACGCGCTGGCGAGGCGTCGGCCCCGGTACCGGTGCCGGCAGGACTGCGGCCACTGGATCGGTGTCAGGGCCAGCCATCGCCCTGGACAACCGCCGTTGGCGACGCGCCATCAATGTGGCTACGTCGATCACTATCAAAGCCCTTGAGGGCCGCTTGAGCTTTGTGGGGCAGGGCGAATCCAACTGCCAAACACAGCGCAATTCCGCCATCAGCACACCAGGGCTAGTGGCGGGTTGTCGTGGGGACATTAAGAAGGAAATTGTCGTGCAACAGTCAGCCAGCCCTGTCCCGAAGCTCTTCAGCCAATTCCTCGAACTTCGCAAAGTTGCCTTTCACGGTGCCCGCTGTTTCCGAAAGTCCGACGAGAAAAGAGTTCGAGTTCGGGTTGCAGTCATGCGTCACATCATCGTCGCCAAGGAACATGTCGGCCACCAACTGGAACTGGACTATGTTCGCCACCAGCCGCCTCAAGGCGATAGCCGACTCCCTATCCAGGATTCGATAGTCCTCGCTATCGAAAGAAAAGCTGGATGTTGCTGCAACCAAAGCACGAACGGTCCCCTTAGCTACGTAGCCCGAGCCAAAGTTGGGCTTCCCATCTTTCTCAGCCTTTCTGAAAGCACGATCTATGCGAAGGCAGGTCTTTGCCTTGTCGATCACTGCATTGATCGCTGCCTTCCGACGCTCTTCCCGCTCGCGATCCTCCTTGTCCGCACTCACGACACTGCGGCGGTGCGCCTCGGCGGTGAGTGCGAGTGCTCCCAATCCGATTACCCAAGCGCCGTAGGCAGCAGCCCAATCTGCTTTGCTCCCAGTGTCATCACCGGGAAGCTCCCAGCTCAATCCCACGCTAAACCAAACAGCCGCCGCTCCAGCGCAGAAAGCAACTGCAACGATCGCCGCGAGGGCTGGCGTCGATACCTCCATCTTCTTCCCCATACCGCTCTCCGTAGCTCATCTATGGACAGGCGAATTCTGGCATGCCCGAGCCCCAAATTGCCTTCGCCCTGTTGAGGGCCATTCTCGGGGGTGTTCTCGCTGGTGCTCACCCACAACGTGCTGGGCTACATCGTGGGCGCCGTCGTGAAGTCGGTCAGTACAGAGCGGGATTGACCACCCCAAGCTCGACGCGCTGGGGTCCGATCAACGGTATTCCGTGCGGTTCTATGCGGCCACTGGCACCGGCAAATACGAAACGGTGGGCACAGAGGTCCGCAAGTACGATCCGGCCATTTGGGAGCTCTACCACGGCCTGCAGCCGGGCATTGAGTCCAATGACGTGTACAAGGGCAACACGCGCACTCTGTGGAAGACGCTGCGCGGTCCAGCAATCCTTATGGCGCTCGCGTTGATTGTCGGCGTCGTGATGCTGGGGCGGCTCTTCATCGCAGATGGCACTACGGTGAGCGGACAAGATCAAAGGCGTTGTTGCCTCGCAGAAGGCCGCGATTCCGGCCATTGCCCACGCTCCCGGCGCTCAGCCTGCAACGGTGGTGACAAAGGTGGCTGAGCCTGCGAAGGAGAAAGAGCGCCTTCCAGCGGGCGTGCAGTACGTGCTAGACATGACTGCCAATGCCAGGGAGCGGCATGCCGGCTGGCATGGGCAGCGCGACATTGTGGAGTTTCGTGCTACAGGCGGCGGTCAGGCGCTTGATCGATTCACCACTGAGCAGTTGTGGGCGCTTGGGTGGTCGGTTACGCGTACCGAATTTGGCGTGCTACTGAGCGCCAAGGGGCACGAGATCATCGCCACGACTTGGTCCGTGGACCCGTTTGGCGAGCAGTCCGATGCTACGACCGCGCGCATAAAGGCTGCGGCGGGGTCGCCTGTGACGAGCGCAAGCGAGACACAGCCGACCACCGCCGCGGCGAACGGGAGCACCCTAATTGCAGTTGGGAAGCGCCCCTTGGGCACGTTCCCCGAATCGCCGCCTTATCCGACCAGTTTCTGAGGCGTGATGCGTCACGCAAATAGCCTGTATCGAGTACTATCCCTCAATCCAACGGGGGCGAAATGGACATTCGATCAGGCCTAGTTCTGGCTCTGCTGTTGCTGTCGGCGCCGATGCATGCGCAACAACTACACTCCGCAACCGGCCCGCAGCCGTTGCCCAGGTACACACCGCCAGCGCCGAAGGCGAACAATCTTGGTGCTGAGCCGCTCAAATGCCGGCGACACGTCGATCCGCGCATTCGGCTCTATTGCGCAGAAATTGAGCGATCCCTGATACAAGGGGAATCGCGTCGTCAAGGCACACCAACGCCATCGAGCGAGATCGTTCGCATGCCAGCCTACGGTGGCGCCGAGGCAAAGCAGCTGGGTACCGCCTGCATGGGCGGCATTGCAATGCGCCGTCTAAACAACGGCTGGGAACAGTTGCGAAATGCCAAGGGTGAATGGGTGCGTTGCCACGACCAGTAGTTAGCCGTTTTCACGAGAGTAGGGGGCTCATATGGAATCTGAGGTTGTTCTTGGCGTAGTGACTGGCGTATTGACAAGCGGCCTATCCGGTCCATGGACCGCCATTGATCTGAATGAGAGTGCTGCAATCAGATTCAGCATGGATCTCAAGCAGTCCGCACACGCCCTGCGCGGCACCTGCATGATGGAGCTCTATTCAACGGATAACGAGTTCAAGGTCATGCTTGATGTGACTGGCGACCTGTGGGAGGGCTACATCAGCCTTACTCTAAAGCCGGAAAACCGAAAGATATCCTCATACTCCGTTGCACTACTTAAGGTTGCAGGTGGCGGCATGGCGTTGGTCGGCGGCCATCTTTTCCGCAACGTCAACGATGAGAAGGTTGACGACATGATCGTGAGTTTTGTCCGTGGATCTGGCAACAGACATCACGTGATCGCTTTCAACGAAGCGGCAGCCAAACTTCAAACAGCGTACGCAAATGGTCCAGCGCGCCCCCCAGAGCTGTCTGCCGCACCGAAAACGCCCGGCCTCTAACGCATTGATTTTAGAAGATATGGATGGGGTGAGCTTAGCCTCTTCCTGGCAGCTTCCGTCCACCAAAGATGCCCGATATTTCCGGAAGTCCACCAAAGATGCCCGATATTCCCGGAAGTTCACCAAAGATGCCCGATATTCCCGGAAGTTCACCAAAGACGCCCGGCATTTCCAAAAGTACATAAATAACGCCCAACAGTTCCGGAAGCCCATAAAACACGCCCACGACTGCCGGGGGTTCATTAGAATTGCCAATTAGCCCACGCGGCGGCAAAGCCTCCCCTTGTGTTGCGTACTCGCATGAAGGCTACTGCCGTTCGCAGTCCGGCACGAGACAGTGCCGTTGCCCCAATGATGGCAAAAATTGCTAAGAACTGCCTGCCTTAGGATTTCTACTGGATTCTAGCTGTTTTTCGAGGTGTCACCCAGGCGACCCGGACTTCTCTCAAGGAACGGGCGGAACCCTGAAGCTCGATGACCGGATACCCACCTGAAGGCAGTACATCCTTCGGATTCAGCTTGAACACCCTTGCAAGCGTCAACGCCAAGCCTTCCTCATAAGCGGTTGCCAGAACCCACACAAGCGCGTCGACCAAGGCGGATCTTCCCTTAATGCTGTCCAATACCGAAGCGACGATTACGGAAGGGGACCTATCCGGCTTGTCTGACCTGCCCCCCGTTTTCCGGGCCAACCTGATCTTAGTAGAGTCCGTCTCACAAGAGGACGGACATGAAGAAGCGA
>NZ_JAPTFX010000040.1:0-33482 GCF_030985895.1 Stenotrophomonas sp. Sm6012
GCTCCCCATGACCTCCGCAAGCATCACAAGGTTCCCGGCCAGCGGCCGGCTCTACCAGAACGGCTTCCATCCCCGCTTTCAGGCCCTTCGTCGCAGCCCGCTTGTTTGCCCGGCGGGCCGCCCTATGCTCGGCTCACCCCCTTCCTCCAAGGCGCCGCCGTGTTCGCCAGCCTCTCCCTCATTCTTCGTCACCTGCTCGCCTGGGCTGCGGCACTGTTCGTGGCCGGCATGGTCTGGAGCGGCATTTTCAGCGGCATGAACGACGGCCCCGGCTGGGTATTCGGGCTGCTGGTGATGTTCCTGATGATCTCCGCGCTGGGCAGTGCGGTGACCCATGTGCGGCGGGTCTGGCTGGTGGCCGGCCGCCTCGATGGTGCCACGCTGTCGGGGCGCCAGCGCCGGCAGATCGAACTGCCGATGGATGCCGGCCATGCGTTCGCGGTGGTCGAGGCGGCCGTGGGCGAGCTGCCGCGGGTGGAAGAGGTGGAAAGCTCGGCAGGCAGCCTGCAGGTGCGTGCCTATGTGCGCCGCGTCGATCTGTGGAACGGCCGCCAGCCGTCGCGCTGGAACCTGCCGGCGCGGCTGGCGATCAAGCGCAACAGCGTGCTGGCCACGGTCACCCCGGGCCAGGGCACCAGCACCGTCACCCTGCTGTTCGAGCCCGATGCCGGTTGGTGGGCCGACCTGCTGGCACTGGACGAGGGCAGCAACTACGAGAATGCCGAAGCGGTCACCCGCGCGATCAGCCGGCGGGTTGCCGACCAGCGCCGCGACGAGCAGGCCGCCGCCGAACAGACCCAGGTCGAGAAGGAATTGTCGGTAGCGCGCTTGAACCTGCTGCACGCGCAGGTCGAACCGCATTTCCTCTACAACTCGCTGGCCAATGCCCAGGTGCTGACCCGCACCGACCCGGCGCGTGCCGAACAGATGCTCGGCCACCTGATCCAGTACCTGCGCAGTTCGCTGCCGCAGGTAGATGAATCGGTATCCACGCTGGGCGTGGAGCTGGAACGCACCCGCGCCTATCTGGAAATCCTGCGCATCCGCATGGGGGCACGCTTGTCGGTGGAGGTGCAGGTGCCCAATGAACTGCATGGCGTGCACCTGCCGGCGATGGCGCTGCAGACGCTGGTGGAGAACGCCATCAAGCACGGCCTGGAACCGAAGCCCGGCGGTGGCACGATCTGGATCCTGGCGCGCGGCTTCGATGACCATGTCACCGTGACCGTGGCCGACGATGGCCTTGGCTTCGGCCAGGGCACCAGCGGCACCGGCATCGGCCTGAAGAACCTGCGCGAGCGCCTGCGCCTGACCTGCGGTGAGCAGGCCGGCGTGGCGATCGTCGCCAACTTCCCCAGCGGCGTGGCCGCGACCATGACCCTGCCGCAGTCGGGCAAGGAGCGCAGCCATGCCGCTTGAAGCACTGATCGCCGAAGACGAGGAACTGCTGCGGCAATCCCTGGTGGAGCAGCTGGGCCGCCTGTGGCCGGAGCTGAAGCTGGTGGCCGAGTGCGAAGACGGCGCCACGGCGCTGGAGCAGCTGGCCGAGAAGCAGCCGGACATCGCCTTCCTCGACATCCGCATGCCCGGCATCAGTGGCATCGAAGTGGCGCGCGCGCTGTCCGAGCTTAGCCCGCGTACCCAGGTGGTGTTCGTGACCGCCTACGACCAGTACGCCATCGACGCCTTCGAGCAGGGCGCGATGGATTACCTGCTGAAGCCGGTCAGCGACGAGCGGCTGCTGGCGACCCGCGAACGCATCCTGTCGCGGCTGCCATCGACGCGGCAGGACGATGCCGTGCTGGAGCGCCTGCTGCAGCGATTGGGCCCATCGCAGGCAGGCGCGGAGCGTCCGCCACTGGCCTGGATCACCGCCAGCAACGGCCGCGAGACGCAGCTGATCATGCTCGAGGACGTGGCCTACTTCCGCGCCGACAACAAGTACACCACGGTGGTCACCGCCGCCGGCGAAAGCCTGCTGCGCACGCCATTGCGCGAGCTGCTGGAAGTGCTCGATCCGCAGCACTTCCGCCAGATCCACCGCTCCACCATCGTCAACATGAAAGCGGTGGCGGCGGTGAGCCGCGACGATACCGGGCGCGGCGTGCTGCGCTTGCGCCAGCGTGCGGAAACCCTGGTGGTCAGCCAACCGTTCATGAGCCTGTTCCGCGGCATGTAACCACACCCTGGAGGCACCATGCGCCTGTTCCTGCTTGCCTGCGTCGCTGCGCTGTCAGTGGGCGGCTGCGAGAAATCCAGCACCACCTCGATCACCCGTACCCAGGCCAACGGCGTGGACACGCTGTACAGCAAGGGCACCGTGGTCGAGGGTCAAGCGCGGTTCCAGTGCATCGCCAGCCGCAGCGGCCAGTGCCACTATGTGGTGCTGGACCCGGCCTGCAGCACCGATGCGGCCTGCGCCAAGCCGCCGCTGCGCCGGTTCGCGGTGGCGGTGGGCAAGACCGAAGCGATGCGCGACCTGCCCAAGGGCTTCCGCCAGTGCGTCAGCCAGGACCCGATAGAACAATGCCACCGTGAGTGATCACGGTGGCATTGTGGGTCCCCCCGCTTTCCCGAAGGGTCAGTAGGCTGGCTGCAGCGTCAGGTCGTGGTGATGCTCGTTCTCGCCTACATGGTTGAGGCGTCCGACCAGTTCGGAGTGCTGCTTCATGCGCCCGATCTCGGTCATGATGCGGATGTCCTCGTGGCGCAGCTCGCGCCTGGCGGTGACCGCCTGCTTGTAGTCCAGCACTTCCGGATAGTGTTCGGCCAGGTCCAGCGCCTCGGCCACATGCTCCACGCTGTCGGCCTTGGAACTGATGCGGGCGCGGCTGTTGAAGGCCTTCATCCAGCGCTCGAAGCCGGCCGTACGGTCGAACATGTTGGCCATGAACCAGATCACGAACAGGATCGAGATCCACGAGCCGAACACCACGACCACGCGGGTGAAGGTGATGTGGTAATCGTCGCGCCACAGGTAGTTGGTGATCAGGCCGAGGATCAGCAGCGAGGCCGCCTGCCAGCCGACGATCGAGGCGATCAGCCACTGGCACTTGGCCTGGGCCAGCACAGCCACTTCATCGCGGATCTGCTGCTCGCTGAGGCTGCGCCAGTGCGCAACCTGTTTTTCGAACGGGCTGCTGTAGAGCTCGTTGTCGCGAAGCAGTAGTCCCAAACCCTTGAACAAAGCAATCATGGCTGGCTCCTTGTGGAACGTGCGTCGATCAGCATTGGACGGTGTGGCGGGTTCAGTTCTAGCACTTCCAGCGAGCCGTGCAATGGGCGAAATGCCAAGCGCGGTAAGGGTTTTGTCTGAATGGGTGAATGTTGCTGCATTGCAGCATCGCGGTGACAGCCTGCGACAGGATGTCGCAGGGTTAAACGTGCTGCGGCCGCACATGAAACCGCGGCTGAGCATGCAGACCGGCCATCGGCGCGGTGATCGCCCGGAATCGGGCCCGACCGCGCAACCCGGCGGGTGGATGCCGACCCGCGCGCGCTTCCAGCAGCGCGGGTATGCACCGTAGATCCACGCCCTGCGAGGAGGGGCGTTACCCGGCCGACCTCAACCCACGCAACAGCAACTCCAGCGCGGCCGTCGCCTGCGCCAGGCGCGCATCGCCATCCTCGCCTTCGGCAATCCAGAACGCCGCCTCGGCCAGGCTGCCGTAGATCAACGACGCCAGCGCCTGCGCATGCACCGGCGTCACCACGCCCTGTGCGATCAACCGTTCGATCAGGCGCTGCATCGACTGCACGCAGTGCCGCTGCGATTCCGGCGAGGCGCCCCCCAGCACCGCACGCGCATCACGCAGCACGAGGCGCTGGATCTCTGGTTCCAGCGCCATCTGCAGGTAGGCGCGACAGCGTTGCACGAAGCCGTCCCAGGCGTCGTCGGCACTGTCGCTGATCGCCTGCAGGCGCAGGTCGGTCTCGGCATCGAGCTGGCCGACCACTGCCGCCAGCAGGCCTTTCTTGTCGCCGAAGTGGTGGTACAGCGCGCCACGGGTCAGCCCGGCCTGCGCGGTCAGGTCATCCATCGAGGTGGCGGCATAGCCGTGCTCGCTGAACACACGGCGGGCGGTGGCCAGCAGGCTGGCGCGGGTTTCTTCCATCTCGGCGCGGGTGCGGCGGACCATCCAAAGCTCCTTACATACGCAGTGCATGATTATTTACATACGGAGCGTATGAATGTAGCCTCTTATTCATACGCCCTGTATGTATTGTCGTGGCGCCCCATGCGCCAGGCAAGTCGCCGCTCTGGAGATCCTGATGGCCGCCCCTTATCGCGACCTGTTCGCTGCGCCCGGCACGGCCGGGCTTGCCCTGGCCGGGTTGCTGGCCCGCCTTCCGCTGCCGATGACCGGCATCGGCATCATCACCCTGCTGTCGCAGCTGCGCGGCAGCTATGCGTTGGCCGGCGCGGTGTCGGCCACCTTCGTGCTGACCTACGCGTTGCTGTCGCCGCAGGTGTCGCGCTGGGTCGACCGGTACGGCCAGGCACGGGTGTTGCCGTGGGCCGCCGCGGCCAGCGCGACCGGCCTGCTGTTGCTGCTGGCCTGCACCCTGATGGCGGCGCCGGACGCGATGCTGTTCGGCGCGGCGATGCTGGCCGGCTGCATGCCCAGCGTGTCGGCGATGGTGCGCGCGCGCTGGACCGCAATCCATCGTGGGCGCCCGGCGCTGCAGACCGCGTACTCGCTGGAGACGGTGTTCGACGAGGTCACCTTCATCGCCGGGCCACCGCTGTCGGTGGGGCTGTCGGTGGCGGTGTGGCCGCAGGCCGGCGTGCTGGTGGCAGCCCTGCTGCTGGTGGTGGGCGTGGCTGCGCTGGTGCTGCAACGGGGCACCGAGCCGCCGCCGCAATCACGCCAAGAAGCCGCGTTGCCTTCGCGTTCGCTGCTGCGGCAGGCGGAGATCCGCCTGCTGGCGTTGCTGATGCTGGCAATGGGCGTGATCGTCGGCACCGTCGACATCACCAGCGTGGCGTTCGCCGAGCAGCGCGGGCAGCCGCTGGCAGCGAGCGCGGTGCTCTCGGCCTATGCCCTGGGCAGCTGCGTGGCCGGCCTGCTGTTCGGTGCGTTGAAGCTGCAGGTGCCGATGCCGCGCCTGTTGCTGCTGGGGGCGGCGGCGACCGCCCTGACCACGTTGCCGCTGCCATGGGCCGGCACGCTGCCGGCGCTGGCGGCGGCAGTGCTGCTGGCCGGACTGTTCTTCGCGCCCACCATGATCGTGGCGATGTCGCTGGTCGAACAGCGCGTGCCCGCATCGCGGCTTACCGAAGGCATGACCTGGCTGCTGGCCGGCTTGAACATCGGCGTTGCGCTGGGCGCAGCGCTGTCCGGGTACAGCGTTGATGCCGGTGGCGTGCGCAGCGGTTTCGTGATCGCGCTGATGGCGGGCGCCGTGGTGCTGCTGGTCGCGCTGCTTGCCTGGCGTGCGCTGCGCAGGCCTGTTCCCTCTCTCTGCGCTGAAGGAGTCGTCCCGTGAGTACTGCTTCGCCTGCGCATGCCGTGCCCCCTGTGCGCCATCCATGGTGGGCCGTCAGCGCGGTTGGCCTGGCCACGTTTTCGGTGGTCACCACCGAGATGCTGCCGGTCGGCCTGCTGACCCCGATCGCCGAGGCGCTCGGCGCGTCCACCGGTACCGCCGGCCTGATGATCTCGCTGCCGGCCCTGCTGGCGGCGCTGTTCGCACCGCTGGTGGTGATCGCTGCCGGTGGCATCGATCGTCGTCGCATCCTGTGTGCGTTGCTCGGCCTGCTGACAGTGGCCAACATCGCCTCCGCGCTGGCGCCCAGCATCGGCTGGCTGCTGGCCGCGCGCGTGCTGGTGGGGTTCTGCATGGGCGGCATCTGGGCCATCGCTGGCGGCCTGGCCGCACGCCTGGTGCCCGCGCACCGCATCGGCCTGGCCACCTCGATCATATTCGGCGGCGTGGCTGCGGCGTCGGTGCTGGGCGTGCCGCTCGGCGCATTGATCGGCGACGCGCTGGGCTGGCGCTGTGCGTTTGCAGCGATGGCGCTGTTCAGTGCGGCGATACTGCTGCTGCAGCCTGCGGTGCTTCCCGCGTTGCCGGTGGCGAGGTCGGTTCGGCCGATGCAGTTCGTGCAGCAGCTCGGCCATCGTGGCCTGCGCCAGGGCTTGTGGCTGACCCTGCTGCTGGTGGCCGGGCACTTCATCGCGTTTACCTATGTGCGTCCGCTGTTGATGGACGTATCGGGGGTGCAGGCGTCGTGGATCGGCGGACTGCTGTTTGCCTATGGCGTGGCCGGCATCGTCGGCAACTTCGTTGCCGGGCCACTGGCCGCACGCCATCCGCGTGGCGTGCTGCTGGCCATCGCCTCGGGCCTGCTGCTGACGCCGCTGCTGTTGCTGTGGATGGGCGGCACGCCGGCCGGAGGCATCACGGTGCTGCTGCTGTGGGGGCTGGCCTACGGCGGTGTGTCGGTCGGCCTGATGAGCTGGATGATGAAAGCGGTGCCACATGGCGTGGAAATCGCCACCGCGCTGTATGTCGGTGTGTTCAACATCGGCATTGCAGCAGGGGCGTGGGTCGGAGGCAGGCTGCTGGACAGCACCGGGCTGCACGCCAATCTGTGGGCTGCGGCGGTGTTGGCTGCGAGCGCTCTGCTGATGGTTGCCACTACCCGCAGGTAGATTCACACCGTGGGTGGATTCCTGCCCCGTGCCGACCAAGGTCGGCACCCACCAGAGCGAGGCCGAAAAATGAAACGGGCGCCCTGCGGCGCCCGTTCCGGTTACATCACCACACCTTGACCCGCTTGTCCGGGGCCAGGTACAGCTTCTGGCCTTCCTTCACTTCGAACGCCGGGTACCAGGCGTCGATGTTGCGCACGGTCAGTGCGCGGAACTGGCCCGGTGCATGCACGTCGGTCAGCAGCGAATTGCGCAGCGCCTGCTCGCGGCTCTTGCTGCGCCACGCCTGGGCGAAACCGAGGAAGAAGCGCTGGTCCGGAGTGAAGCCCTCCAGGGTCTGGCCGGGCTTGCCCTGCAGTGACAGCTGGTAGGCGTCGTAGGCAGTGCCCAGGCCGGCCACGTCGGCGATGTTCTCGCCCAGGGTCAGCTTGCCGTTCACGTGCACGCCCGGGAACGGCTCGTAGCTGCTGAACTGCGCGGCCAGCGCGTCACCGGCGGCATTGAACTGCTTGAGGTCTTCGGCGGTCCACCAGTTATGCAGCTTGCCGGTTTCATCGAACAGCGCGCCGGCGTTGTCGAAGCCATGGCTGATCTCGTGGCCGATAACCGCACCGATCGCGCCGTAGTTCACGGCGTCGTCGGCCGCACCGTCGAAGAACGGCGGCTGCAGGATCGCGGCCGGGAACACCAGGCGGTTTTCCAGCGGCACGTTCATCGCGTTGATGGTCTGCGGCAGCATCGCCCACTCGCTGTGGTCGACCGCCTTGCCCAGCTTGGCGATGTTGCGCTGGTACTCGAACAGCTCGGCGCGCTGTGCGTTGCCCAGCGCGTCATCGCGGCGGATCTCCAGCCCGGTGTAGTCGCGCCACTTCTCCGGATAGCCCATGCCCACGGTCAGGCCGGCAACCTTGGCCTTGGCGTGTGCCTTGGTCTGCGGCGACATCCACGACAGTGCATCGATGCGCTTGGCGAAGGCGGCGATGATGTTCTTCGCCATCTCGTCCGCACGTTCCTTGGTTTTGGCGTCGAAGTGCTTTTCGACGTAACGCTTGCCAATGGCTTCGCCGACCGCATGGTTGGCGTCATCCACGGCCCGCTTCCAGCGGTCGCTCTGCTGCGGCGTGCCGCTCAGCGCGGTGCCATGGAAAGCGAAACGGGCGTCGGCGAACTTCTTCGGCAGATAGGCGGCGGCGCGGTCAAGCGCGTGGAAGGCGAGGTAGTCCTTCCAGGCGTCCAGCGGCTCGGTGGCCACCAGCTTTGACAGGCCGGCGACGGCCTTGGGCTGCCACACGATGAAGTCCTGCTGGTTGCCGAGTGCAGCCGCATCGAGGAAGGCGTTCCAGTCCATGCCCGGGGCCTTGGCGTTGAAGTCAGCCTGGGTCCAGGGGTTGGCGCCCTTGGTCACGTCGTTGGTTTCTTCCTGCGTGGCATGCGCCTGCGCGATCCTGGTCTCCAGCGCGAGGATGCGCTGCGCCTTGCCGGCCGGGTCGGCGGCGCCGGCCAGCTGCAGCATCTGCGCGATGTAGGCCTGGTACTGCTTGCGCAGTTCGGCCATGCGGCCGCCGCCCAGGTAGAAGTCACGGTCGGGCATGCCCAGGCCGCCTTGCACCAGATAAGGGGCGGTGCGGTCCGGCTGCAGCATGTCCACCGACACCCAGAGGCCGAACAGGCGGTCGGTATAGAAGTTGGTGGCGTTGAGCAGGTCGACGTCGGCGCGCATGTCGCCGCCCAGGGCGCGGGCCAGCCCGGCCTTGTCGGCGATCGCATCGATGGCCTTCAGCTGCGGCTGCACCGGCGCGATGCCGTGCTGCTCGATGGCGGCTTCGTCCATGTAGGCGGCGTAGTAGTCGCCGATCAGCTTGTCGTCGCCGCTGGCCTGGGCGTTGCCGGCGGCGCCTTCGAGAATGGCGCGGGTGTCGGCCAGGGTCTTCTCGGCGATGACGTTGAAGCTGCCGAAGCGCGAACGGTCGGCCGGAATCTCGGTGTTCTTCACCCAGGTGCCGTTGGCGAAGCCGAAGAAGTCGTCGCCGGCGGCAATGCTGCGGTCCATGCCGCTGGCGTCGAAGCCGAAGCTGCCCAGCATCGGCTTGGCGGCGGCAGGCGCGGCATCGGCCGGCGCAGCGCTGCCGGCGGCCGGATCGGCCGGGCGGTCGCAGGCGGCCAGGGACAGGCTGGCGATGATGGCCAGTGCCAGGGTGGGGCGGCGCAGCTTGGACATGGAGTTCTCTTGCAGCGGAAAACCCCAAGTCTAATCCGCCCGGGCCCGCCTGGCCGACCCGTTGTGCCGCCTGTCCTGTGCAGGATCTGGCTGAACGCGCCGAAGCGATCTTCACGCCGTCACCGGGGTGGTGCATGCTGGTCCCGGGAGCCCTGCGTGGTCATGGGGAGGTGGCCATGCGGGGTCGGGTCAGGCGTCAAGAATGGCGTCCGCCGGCCGTTGAGGTCGGGGACGTGGAGGATTCGTTCGCGCATGAAGCCAGCCGACTGCACAAGGAAGATCGACCGATGCCCGCACTGAAGCGGGCGTTGGCCCGGCCACTGCGCGCCATTACCTGGGGCGGCGTGCTGTTGGGCGTGCTGCTGGTGGCGGGCCTGGCCACCATGCTGGTCAACGACCACCAGCGCCGGCTGGAGGCTGCGCAACGCCAGAGCCGCGCGCTGGCGGTGGGCAGTGAACGCCTGCTGGCGCTGGAGCTGCGCAACCTGGAGCGGGCGATGTCCGGCATCGCCGCCGATGCCGTCGAGCTGTTCCGCAGCGTGCCGGTGCAGGCACCGGCGTTGCTGGACGCTGCCATCGGTGGCGTGCTGCGGCGCCATGCCGAACTGCACAGCATCGTCGTGCTCGATAGCTACGGCCGAGCGCTGACCGCCGGCCAGGGCGACCTGCAGCTGCCGCTGTGGACCGACCCGCAGCGCCGTGGCCAGGGCAGCGCGCTGTACATCGGCCCGCCCCAGCGGGCCGGCGATGGCGGCTGGGTGGTACCGCTGGCGCTGCCGATGGCCGGCGACCGCTGGTTGCTGGCACGGCTGCGCTGTGGCGAACTGCAGCGCATCGTCGGTGGCCTCGATGTCGGCCCCAATGGACTGGTCTCGATCAGCGATGCCGACGGCTACATGCTGGCCCGCGTGCCGGACCCGCACGGCACGGTCGGCCGCCGCTACGACCTGCCGCGCCGCGACCTGCTCGGCAAGCAGGCGGTGGTCGAGCTGGGCAGCCTGCCGGGCGCGGTCGATGGCGTGCCGCGCATCATCACCATCAGTACGCTGGAACGCAGCCCGCTGGCGGTGCAGGTCGGGCTGGCCGACGAGGACGTGCTGGCGCCATGGTGGCCCTACCTGCAGGCGTCGATCGCCATCGTGCTGGCCTACATCGCGGTGCTGCTGGTGCTGCTGTACGCGGTGCGTCGCACTACCCGCCGCCAGCAATCGATGGCCGAGGAACTGAAAGCCGGCCATGCCGAACTGCGCCTGGCCCACCAGGTCGGGCGCGTCTGCACGTGGTACGTGGACGAGGACGCTGCGCTGCTGCGCTGGTCGCCGCTGGCGCGCGAGATCTTCGGCGTGCAGACCGATGCCCTGCCGGTCGCCGACTTCTTCGCGCGCGTGCATCGCGATGATGCCGCGCGCCTGCAGCAGGCCTTCGACCAGGCCTTCGCCGGTGGCGCGGTGCTCGACCAGGTGTTCCGCCTGGTACTGCCCGGTGGCGAGGTGCGCTGGGTGGGCGCGCGCGGGCAGCGGGTGGAGGTGGACGACAGCGAGCGGCGCATGATCGGTGCGCTGACCGACCTGAGCGAGCGCTACCAGGCGCGCGAACAGATGAGCGAAGTGGAACGCCGCTTCCGCCTGCTGTTCGACCGCAACCCGGCGCCGTTCTGGGTGTTCGACCCGGACACGCTGCGCTTCATCGAGGTCAACGACGCCGCGGTGCGCCAATACGGCTACAGCCGCGAGGAATTCCTGGCGATGAGCATCCTCGACATCCGCCCGCGCGAAGGCTGGGATGAGGTGAAGGGGGCGATCGCCAAGGCCCGCGTGGGCGAACTGCAGGACGCCACCGTGCGCCTGCACCGGCGCAAGGATGGCAGCGTGTTCGAAGTCCGCACGCACCTGTCCAAGCTGGACTTCGATGGCCAGCCCGCGTGCCTGGTGCTGGCCGAGGATGTCAGCGAGCGGCTGGCCTACGAGCGCGACCTGGCCTACCAGGCGCGGCACAACCCGGCCACCGGGCTGCTCAACGTACGCGCGCTGACCGGACAGCTGGACGAGCAGGACGCGGGCTACACCATCGCCTTCGTGCAGTTGCGTGGCCTGCAGCTGGTGGCCGATACGCTGGGCCGTGAGATCGGCGATGCGGTGCTGCAGTCGATGGCGACGCGGCTGGGCGGGCTGGGCGCGCGCTGCGGCACCTTGGCGTTCCAGCCCGCGGAGGACTTCGTGTTCGCCATCGGTACCGGCCACGATACCCAGCGCGTGCTGGATGATCTGCTGCAGATCGTGTCGGCGCCGATGCGCGGCAAGGATTCGCTGCACCAGTTCGAGCCACGCATCGGCGTGGCCGTGCATGTGCCCGGTGACGGCTACTCCGCCGAGCAGGTGATCGGCATGGCCGCGCAGGCCGCCCACGCAGCGCGTGCGGAAGGCAACGTGGTGGTGTGGTTCGACGCGGCGGTGACCACGCGGCTGGCCGACCGCCTGCGCCTGGCCGGGCGCATCCATGCCGCCATCGACAACGAATTCGAGCTGTACTTCCAGCCGATCCGGCATGCCGGCGATGGCAGCCCGGCCGCGCTGGAGGCCCTGCTGCGCTGGCCGCAGGCCGATGGCAGCTTCATCCCGCCCAACGAGTTCATCCAGCTGTGCGAGGAGACCGGGCTGATCCTGGCGCTGGGCCGCTGGGTGATCCGCGCGGCGGCGAAGGCGCAGCGCCGGCTGGTCGAGGCCGGCTGGGGCGAGTTGCCGATCGCGGTGAATGTCTCGGCCGTGCAGTTCTTCAACAGTGACCTGGTGGCGGAGTTCACCCGCGCCCAGCAGGAGTTCGGGCTGGCCCGCGGTGCGCTGCACGTGGAGCTGACCGAGAGCAGCCTGATGCGCAAGCCGGCGCAGGCAATGCAGACCATGCAGCGCCTGCACGAGCAGGGCATCAGCGTGTCGCTGGATGACTTCGGCACCGGTTACTCCAGCATGTCCTACCTGCAGCACCTGCCGCTGGACATCCTGAAGATCGACCGCAGCTTCGTTGCGGACGTGGAAACCAACCCGCGCAATGCGTCGATCTGCCGCGCGCTGCTGTCGCTGGGCCACAGCATGGGGCTGACCATCATCGCCGAAGGCGTGGAGACGCCGGGGCAGCTGGACTGGCTGGCCGCACACGGCTGCGACCAGGTGCAGGGCTACCTGCTGGGTCGGCCGGCGCCGCTGGAGCAGATCATCGATGCGCTGGATGAAGTGGTGGCCTGAGCGGGTTTCGTATCTGCCGGCCAGCGCGTCTTCCAGCAGGAAATCCGGCTGCAGGATCACGCCCATGCCGGCGATCGCCGCTTCGCGCAGCACATCGCCGTTGTTGGCGTGCAGCAGGCTGCTTACCGCCACCTTCACTTCGCCGCCGGGCCCCTGCAGCGGCCAGTGATCGCCAGCGGCCCAGTAGCTGTAGCTCAGGCACGCGTGTGCCGGCAGATCCTGCGGCGTCTGCGGCGTGCCACGCGCGGCCAGGTAGGAAGGCGCGGCACACAGGCTCACCCGCGATTGGCCCAGGCGGCGCGCGATCAGCGTCGGGCCGGGCTCGCGGGTGATGCGGATGGCCACGTCGTAGCCTTCCTCGACCATGTCCACCAGGCGGTCGGACAGGGCCAGGTCCAGCTCCACCTGCGGGAAGCGTTCACGGTAGCTGGCCAGCAAGGGCCCGAGGCGGGCGATGCCCCAGCTGACCGGTGCGTTGATGCGCAGCGTGCCCGACGGCTCCAGCGCCTGCGCACCGATGCTGGCCTCCAGCGCATCGAACTCGGCCAGCAGGCGCACGCACTGGGCGTAATAGGCCGCGCCGGCACTGGTCGGGCTGACCCGGCGCGTGGTGCGGTGGAGCAGGCGGGTGGACAGCCGTTTTTCCAGCGCGGCGACCTGGCGGGTGACCCCGGCCGTGGACAGGTCCAGCGCCTGCGCGGCGGCGCTGAAGCCGTTGCGCTCGACCACCGCCACGAACACGCGCATCGCCTCGAGGGTGTCCATTGTTGCGCCTTTTGAAATAAATACGGTCAAACGATCGTATTTATCGGCCCGTGAAGGCGCAATAACCTGTGTCCACTCCCTTCAAGGTGCTTCGCCATGCACACCTCCACCGCTCCCGTTTCGCCGCTGGCTCCGTACGGTGCCACCCTGCTGCGCCTGGCCCTGGGCGTGCTGTTCCTGGTCCATGCACTGACCAAGTTGCTGGTGTTCACCCCGGCCGGTACGGCGGCGTTCTTCGAGTCGCTGGGCCTGCCCGGCGTTCTCGGCTATCTCACCATCGGTGTCGAGCTGGTGATCACCGCCGCGCTGCTGCTGGGCATCTACGCGCGCTGGGTCGGCCTGATCGGCGTGCCGCTGCTGCTGGGCACCATCGTCACCGTGCACGGCGCCAACGGCTTCGGTTTCGCCAACGCCGGCGGTGGCTGGGAATACCCGGCGTTCTGGGTGCTGGCGCTGGTGGTGCTGTTCCTGGTCGGCGATGGCAAGTGGACCCTGCGTTCGCGCTGATCGCCGACTGACCCTGCAACTGGAGAATTCCATGTCCCGCCTGCCTTCGTTGTACATCTCGCATGGTTCGCCGATGACCGCCCTGCATCCGGGCCAGGTCGGCGTGCGCCTGGCCGAGCTGGCGCAGGACCTGCCGACGCCGGCAGCCGCTGGTCGGTGCGCATCCGCAGCCGCCTACGATCCACGACTTCGGTGGCTTCCCGCGCGCGTTGTTTGAACTGCAGTACCCGGCGCCGGGTGATCCGGCGCTGGCCGAAGAGGTGGCCAGCCGCATCGCCGCCGCCGGCCTGCCGGTGGCCCTCGACCCGCAGCGCGGCCTCGATCACGGCGCGTGGGTGCCGCTGCGCTTGCTGCGCCCGCAGGCCGACATCCCGGTAGTGCCGGTGTCGATCCAGCCGCTGCTCGGCCCCGAGCACCAGTTCGCGCTGGGCCGCGCGCTGGCGCCGCTGCGCGAGCAGGGCGTGCTGCTGGTCGGCTCGGGCAGCATCACCCACAACCTGCACGACTGGGGCGACTACCAGGACGGCAAGGAAGCGCCGTACGTGCGGCCTTTCATCGAGTGGGTCGAGCAGCGCCTGGCCGCCGATGATCGCCAGGCCCTGTTCGACTACCGCCGGCAGGCGCCGTTCGCCGAACGCGCGCACCCGACCGACGAGCACCTGTTGCCGCTGTTCTTCGCGATGGGCGCGGCAGGCAAGGGCGCCTTCGGTGCCCAGCGCATCGATGCCGGTATCGATGCCGGTTTCCTGGCCATGGACCTGTACCGCTTCGACGGGGCATGAGCCGGGGCTGACGCGCGGCGCCGCCGTTGGTCGCGGCCGCGGCGGCGTGTGGTAGTTTTTCCCGGGTTTCCGGCGCTGGCTTCCGAGCCTCCCCGCGCGCCGCTTCCTGGAAGAAGCATGCATACCATCGAAGTCGTCCTGGCGATGCTGGTGGCCGTTGTCGCCAGCGGCTACCTGGTTCGTGTCCTGCCGTTCTCGTTGCCGCTGCCACTGGTGCAGATCGGCCTGGGCGCGGTGATCGCCGGGGTGTTCAACCGCGGCCACGCGCTGGAGCCGGAAGTGTTCTTCCTGCTGTTCCTGCCGCCGCTGCTGTTCCTCGATGGCTGGCGCATTCCCAAGCAGGGCCTGTTCCGCGACAAGGGCGCGATCCTCGAACTGGCGTTCGGCCTGGTGGTGTTCACCGTCATCGGCGCCGGGTTCCTGATCCACTGGCTGATCCCGGTGATGCCGCTGGCGGTGTGCTTCGCGCTGGCGGCGATCGTGTCGCCGACCGATCCGGTGGCGGTCGGTGCGATCGCCTCCAAGGCGCCGATTCCCAAGCGCCTGATGCACATCCTGGAAGGCGAGTCGCTGCTCAACGATGCGTCCGGCCTGGTCTGCTTCCGCTTCGCGGTGGCGGCGGTGATGACCGGCACGTTCTCGCTGGCCACCGCCTCGCTGACCTTCGTGTGGGTGGCGGTGGCCGGCCTGGCGGTGGGCGTGGCGGTCACCCTGGGCGTATCGACCTTCCAGCGTTGGCTGTGGCGCCGCTTCGGCGAGGAGCCGGGCGCGGCAATGCTGGTCAACCTGCTGATCCCCTTCGCCGCCTACCTGCTGGCCGAAGAAATCCATGCGTCGGGCATCCTCGCCGCGGTCGCCGCCGGTATCGCGATGAGCTACGTGGAGCTGACCGGCCGCGTCTCCGGCAGCATGCGCGTGCAGCGTGCCGGGGTCTGGAACATGCTGCAGTTCAGCTTCAACGGCATCATGTTCGTGCTGCTGGGCGAGCAGCTGCCGGGCATCGTCGAGCGCGCCACCACCACCATGAACGAGAGCGGCCACCAGAGTGCGTGGTGGCTGCTGGTGTACGTGGTGGTGATCAACCTGGCCCTGGTCGTGCTGCGCCTGCTGTGGGTGTGGCTGTCGCTGCGCTGGAACCTGCTGCGCGCACGCCGCCGCGGGCTGGAGCGGGGCGAGGCGCCGAACTGGCGCATCGTGGTCGCGACCTCGGTAGCGGGCGTGCGCGGTGCGATCACCCTGGCCGGTGTGCTGACCCTGCCGCTGTTCCTGCCCGATGGCAGCGCGTTCCCGGCCCGCGACCTGGTGATCTTCCTGGCCGCATCGGTGATCCTGTTCTCGCTGCTGGGCGCCAGCATCGCGCTGCCGCAGCTGTTGAAGGGCCTGCAGCTGCCGGCCGATTCGGGGGAACGCAAGGAAGAGGACCTGGCGCGCCGGCTGTCGTCGAAGGCGGCACTGGCCGGGGTCGAACGCATGCGCCAGCAGATGGTGATGAACCAGAACACCGAAAACGTGCAGCTGTACAACGACGCCGCTTCACGGGTGAGCCTGCTGTACCAGCGGCACCTGGAAAAGGACAGTGACGGCCCCGACGTGGACCCGGACAAGGTGCGCCGCATGGAACAGGGCTACCGCCAGCTGCGCAGCGCCGGCCTCAATGCCGAGCGCGAGGAGCTGTTCCGGCTGACCCGGCGCGGGGTGATCTCCGATGAGATCTCACGGCGCCTGATCCGCAACCTGGACCTGCTGGAATCGCGCAAGCGCGAATGACCGTGTACCTCGGGTGGGTGCGGACCTTGGTCCGCACACCTTCCAGCCTTACTCCGGCTTCGTTTCCAGGAAATACGCCTCGACCTTGCCCTTGACCTTGATGGTCATCGGGTTGCCGCGGCGGTCGCGGGCCTTGCCGGCCTGCACGCGGATCCAGCCTTCGCTGACCGAGTATTCCTCGACGTTGTCGCGCTCGACGTCGTTGAAACGCACGCCGACGCCGCGCTCCAGCGCCTGCGCATCATGGAAGGGGCTGGCCGGATTGATCGCCAGGTGGTCGGGAGGGGTATCGCTCATCGCTTCATTCACAGTGACGGCCACCAAGGCCGGCTTCAGCGGCACAGGATAAACCGTAGAATGCCGGCCTGCCCCAGAGGAAGTTCCGCCATGCCCGACAACAGCGACTATTTCGACTTCGAGGAAGACATCCACGACTTCGACGAGGAGGGCTTCGAGGCGCGGGTCTGGAACCTGCTGGTGCTGATCAACCCGGGCGATGAGGAGCTGGCGCTGCAGCAGTTCAACCGCTGGCGCGAGCACCTGGCCGAGGACGGGCAGCCGCTGGAAGCGGACAGCGACTGGCTGCCGGCGCTGTTCACGGCCATCGCCTGGCAGTCCGGCTTCGAGGTCGAGCGGGACGATCTGGAATCGCTGCAGTCGGCAGTGAACGAGCTGTCGGCGCGCTTCAACCTGCAGCTGGACTGGGGTGGCGACCTCGATGATGAGGACTTCGCCGAGGGCCTGGACGGCGTGCAGCTGATGTCCACCGCCTTCGACCGCCTGCGCGAGCACAACTACACCCTGTGGAGCGTGGACGCCGGCAGCGACGGCTTCAGCGGCGTGATGGCGCTGACCCGCGACGATGACGCGATGCTGGCGCTGTGCTCGCTGCTGAACGTGGAAATCCGGCTGGGCAGCGACCCGTTCTGAGCGGGGAAGGTGGGTGTGGGGCCCGCCCATGGTTGGATGCCAACCTTGGTCGGCATGCCCTGTGCCTGATGTGCGGACCAAGGTCCGCACCCACCACAGCAAGTGGTAGCCCCACTTACCACAGCAAGTGGTAGCCACCAACGCAGCCTACGGCCGGTACTGCGCCCGGGCGTTGGCGATCACTGCCTTGACCAGCTCGCGGTCGGCATGCCGGGAAATGGCTCGTGCACCGAGCGCGATCGCCTGTGCGCGCAGCTCTGCAGTGACATCGTAGTGGGCGCCGCTGGCCTTGTTCTGGAAGGCCCGCGGTGGAATGCCGAGCTGCGCCGCCATCGCGTGCAGCTCGGCCAGGGTGTCGGCCATCAGGTGCGCCCAGCGCTGACCGCGCCAGGGATGCACCGCGTCATCGACGTAGACCGTCACCGCCGCGGCCGGTTCAGGCCTGCGGCTTGCTGTCGCTGTCAGCGGCCGGGGGCGCTTCGGCAGCGGCTTCTTCGGCCACGTCGCCCTCGGCGGCTGCATCTTCCTCGCCCTCGGCGGCTTCGACGCCTTCGAACTCGGCAACCAGCTTGTCCAGGTACTCGTCAGCGGTCTGGCCGGACTCTTCGGCCAGGGTGTCCAGCAGCTTCTGCAGCAGCTCGGAGTATTCCAGGTTGACCTTGCGGCCTTCCTTCTCCTGCACGTTGGCCAAGTGCTTGAGCATGGCCAGCATCGGCACCGGGTTTTCGGCATTGCCCATGGTCTGGCCGCCGATGGCCAGCAGCCACTCGCGGCCCTGCAGGCCGATGGCGGCGACCACCTGGCCGTCTTCGCTGGTCAGCACGGCGTGGTTCTGCACCTGCTGCTGGGCGTTCAGGCGGAGGAACGGGCGCTTGCCCTGCTGCTTCTTGCGCTTGTCGCGCTTGGCCTTGGAGTTCTGGGACATGAGGTGGGGTCACCTGGATACGGAAAGACCGCCATTGTAGCGGGTGCTGCAGGGTGCGCTCGCCGGCCATGGCTTGGGTGGGTGCGGACCCTGGTCCGCACCCACAGATTACTTTGCCGGCCCCTGCGCAGCCTGCACGTCCGGGTCGGCGGTGGGTGCCGACAACCCCACCTGCGGGCCGGCCCCGGCCAGCGCGGCGGCTTCGGCCGCCTGGGTCATCACCACGATGCTGATGCGGCGGTTGATCGGGTTCTGCGGGTCGGCCTTGTCGAACAGCACCGACGAGGACAGGCCAACCACGCGGGTGATCTTGCTGTCCTCCAGGCCACCATCGATCAGCGCGCGCCGCGCGGCGTTGGCGCGGTCGGCGCTCAGTTCCCAGTTGCCGTAGCCGCGGGCGGCCGAATAGGCGGTGATGTCGGTATGCCCGGTCAGGCTGATCCGGTTCGGCACGTGGTTCAGGTACTCGGCCAGCTCGTGCAGGATCTGCTGCGTGTACGGCTTCAGCGTGGCGCTGCCGAGGTCGAACATCGGTCGGTTCTGCTTGTCCACGATCTGGATGCGCAGGCCTTCCGGGGTCAGGTCCAGCAGCAGCTGGTCCTTGAATGGCTCCAGCGCCTGGCTCCTGCTGATGGCTTCCTGCAGCTCCTTCATCAGCTGCTCGAGCTGCTGCTTGTCGCGCTGCTGCTGGTCCACCGGCTGCGGCACCGCCTCCTTCTGGTTCTGGAAGGGATCGTTGCTGTTGCCGCGGGAGACGTCGGTGGCGCCGCCGAGCTTGATCATCGAGGTGCTGGCACCGCCCGGGCCGGCCATGCCGGGGGCGGGGGTGGCGCTCTTGCCGCTGAGCGGGCTGGGGTTGCGGAAGTACTCGGAAATGGCGGCCCGTTCCGGCTTGCTGGTGCTGGCCATCAGCCACAGCACCAGGAAGAAGGCCATCATCGCGGTCACGAAGTCGGCATAGGCCACCTTCCACGAGCCGCCGTGGTGGGCGGCGTGGCCGCCCTTCTTGACCCGGCGGACGATGACGGTGGGCTTGTTCTCGGCCATGGCTTACTTGACCGTCTTCAGGTGCTGCTCGAAATCGGAGAAGGCCGGGCGCACGTTCGACGGCAGCGTCTTGCGGGCGAATTCCAGCGCGATCTTCGGGTTGTAGCCGCGCAGGCAGGCCAGCAGGGCGGTCTTCACCGACTCGTAGATGCGGCTGTCCTGCTCGGCACGGGCTTCCATCGCCGCGGCCATCGGGCCGACGAAGCCGTAGCCCAGCAGGATGCCGAGGAAGGTGCCGACCAGCGCGCCGGCCACGTGGCCACCGACCTCGACGATGTCACCGCCGATCGAGCCCATGGTGATGACGATGCCCAGCACTGCGGCGACGATGCCGAAACCGGGCAGTCCGTCGGCGACCTTGGTCAGCACCTGCGACGGCGCCATGGCCTCGGCGTGGTGCTTCTCCAGCTCCAGTTCCAGCAGCGGCTCCAGCTCGTGCGGCTCGATGTTGCTGCCGATCATCAGGCGCAGGCAGTCGGTGATGAAGTCGATCAGGTGGTGGTCGGCCTGCACCTTGGGGTAGTTGCCGAACAGCGCACTCTCGGCCGGACGCTCGACATGGTCTTCCAGCGCCATGAAGCCTTCGCGGCGCGCCTTGTTGAGCAGTTCGTACAGCAGGCTGAGCACATCGATGTAGTCCTGCTGCTTGTAACGGGGGCCCTTGAACACGCCGACCATGGCCTGCAGGGTCTGCTTGACCGTCTTGGCCGGGGTGCCGACCAGGAACGCACCCAGTGCGGCACCGCCAATGATGACCAGCTCGTAGGGTTGCCACAGCGCCCCCAGCCGGCCGTGTGCGCCGAGGTAGCCGCCCAGCACGCTGATGATGACGACCAGGAATCCAACGATGATGAGCATGGCGCGACGCAAGGAGCGGGGATATCTCCTTGTCGGCCCATCACCTGGTTTTCTGAAGAGG
The DNA here is from genome assembly GCF_030985895.1 of Stenotrophomonas sp. Sm6012. NCBI lineage: Bacteria > Pseudomonadati > Pseudomonadota > Gammaproteobacteria > Lysobacterales > Lysobacteraceae > Stenotrophomonas > Stenotrophomonas sp. Sm6012. Next base: position 19,759 of record NZ_JAPTFX010000040.1, read on the forward strand.
GAATTCTGTGAAATCGGTCGGCGGGGTGTTTCAGCCCGCCACACCGGCCTCCGCACCGCCACGCCGCAGCGGATCAGGCCACGGCTCGCCATTGCCGGTGAATGAAAGTGAGACCGAGTTCAGGCAGTGGCGTTCGTAGGTGGGCGGCGGACCGTCCGGGAACACATGGCCCAGATGGCTGCCACAGCGGGCGCAGGTGATCTCGGTGCGGACCATGCCGTGGCTGGTGTCGCGGATTTCGCGCACGTGCGCCGGGTCGAACGGGGCGAAGAAGCTGGGCCAGCCGGTGCCGGAATCGAACTTGGTGCTGGAGCGGAACAGCGGCAGCGCGCACAGCCGGCAGCAGTAGACGCCCTCGCGCTTGTTGTCGAGGAAGACCCCGCAGAACGGCGCTTCGGTGCCGTGCTGCAGCAGCACCCGGCGCTCCTCGCTGCTGAGGCCGGCAATCAGCGCCTCGGTCTGGGTGGCGGTCGGGGGCGTCAGGTCGAAGGCAGTCATGCGGCTCTCCGTGGGTGATGGCCTGGGGATGCCTGCGGAAATGGGGGTGGCGGCATGGCCTTGCAAGTGTGATGGCCGTTCATGGCCGGCACACAGGCGCAGGCGCAAGGTGAACACGATCCACGCCGGAGCGTGCCATGAAACCGACCCTTCCCCTGCTGCTGATCGCCCTGCTGCCCGCGCTGGCGCTGGCCCAGGTACCGACCGCCAACCCGACCGCCACCCGCAGCACCACCACCGTGGCACCCGCGCCGGTGGTACCGCCGCCGCAAGCGGCCCGCCCGCAGCCCCAGGTGCTGCCGTCACCGCAGCCGGCGCAGCCGATCCGGTCCACCGGCCCGGCCCAGGTTGCCCCGGCACCGGCGCCGAAGCCGGCCGACAAGGTCTACGACCGCAATGGCCGCATCATCCCCGGTGTGCGCCCGGCCGGTCCCAACCGCGTGTTCGATTCGCGCACCGGCCGCTATTACGACAGCGTGCCGCAGGGCGACGGCCAGCAGATCCGCTAGCGCCGGCCTGAACGCACGAAAACAGCCGCGTGCGGATCACTGCTTTTTCGCCTGCGATTAACCGTTCCGGGACCACTTTGGCGATGCGCCGGCATCCCGTCGTCGCATGTCCTTCGTCCATTGGATCGCGATCATGAAAAACCAGCAGAACCGTCATCCCGGCAAGGAACCGCAGGGCCGCAACCCGCAGCAGCAACAGCAACAGCAGCAGATGGATCAGCAGCAGCCGCACAAGGGCGGCAAGCAGCAGGAGCAGCGCTCGCAGAAGCACCCGCAGCAGCGCTGACGGGCCCGGGGTCGGATCCCGCACCGCGGGTTCTGGCCCCAACCGCGTCGAGCCCTCAGTCCGGAATCGGCAGGCTCAGCGTCTCCTTCACTTCTTCCATCACGATGTAGCTCTTCGATTCACGCACATGCGGCAGGGTCAGCAACGTGCTGCCGAGCAGCTTGCGATAGGAGGCCATCTCGCTGATCCGCGCCTTCAGCAGGTAATCGAAGTCGCCCGACACCAGGTGGCACTCCAGCACGTTGGGCAGCTTCAGCGCCGCGCGCCGGAATTCCTCGAAGATGTCGCCGGACTTGTAGGCCAGGCTGATCTCCACGAACACCAGCAGGCTGGCCTTCACTGCCGCCGGGTCGAGGTGGGCGTGATAGCCGGTGATCACCGCTTCGCGTTCCAGCCGGCGTACGCGCTCGGTGCACGGGGTGGTGGACAGGCCAACCCGCTCACCCAGTTCGGTGAAGGAAATGCGGCCCTCGGCCTGCAGGATGCGCAGGATCTTGCGGTCGATCTTGTCCAGTTCGCGGGTACGGGTGGCCATGGCCGTCAACCTTGGGGAATGAATTGCAGGAGAACATCCTGCCGGTTGATTTCAAATCAGGCAAATCAACTGGTATCGGCTGTCTATACTTCCCCAATTATGGTCCCGGCACGCTCCAGTGCAGGGAATGATCGGGTTGGAGAAGTCCCATGCGAGTCCTAGTTCTCGGCAGCGGCGTGATCGGCACCACCAGTGCCTGGTACCTGCGACAGGCCGGGTTTGAAGTCACGGTCATCGACCGCCAACCCGGTCCGGCGCTGGAAACCAGCTTCGCCAATGCCGGGCAGCTGTCGTTCGGCTACACCTCGCCATGGGCAGCGCCGGGCGTGCCGAAGAAGGCGATCGGCTGGCTGTTCGAGAAGCATGCGCCGCTGGCGATCAAGCCGGGCATGGACCTGGCCCAGTACCGCTGGCTGTGGCAGATGCTGCGCAACTGCACCCATGAGCGTTACGCGATCAACAAGGCGCGCATGGTGCGCATGTCCGAGTACAGCCGGGACTGCCTGAACGAGCTGCGCGCGCAGATCGGCATCGAGTTCGAGGGCCGTGACCTGGGCACCACCCAGCTGTTCCGCACCCAGCAGCAGCTGGACGCCTCGGCGCAGGACATCGAGATCCTGGCCCAGTACGGCGTGCCGTACGAAGTGCTGGACCGCGCCGGCATCATCCAGGCCGAACCGGCCCTGGCCCATGTCGATGGCCTGGTCGGCGCGCTGCGCCTGCCGCGTGACCAGACCGGCGACTGCCAGCTGTTCACCCGCCGCCTGGCGCAGATGTGCGTGGATGCCGGCGTCGAGTTCCGTTTCGACCAGGACATCACCGGCCTGGCGTTCGAGGGCGACCGCATCAGCGGCGTGCGCATCGGCGGCACGCTGGAAACCGCCGACCGCTTCGTGGTCGCGCTGGGCAGCTACTCGCCCGCGCTGGTGGCACCGCTGGGCATGCGCCTGCCGGTGTACCCGCTGAAGGGCTATTCGCTGACCCTGCCGATCACCGATCCGGCGATGGCACCCACCTCGACCATCCTCGACGAAAGCTACAAGGTGGCGGTGACCCGTTTCGACGACCGCATCCGCGTCGGTGGCATGGCCGAGGTTGCAGGCTTCGACCTGTCGCTGTCGCAGCGCCGTCGCGAAACCCTTGAACTGGTGGTCAGCGACCTGTACCCGAAGGGCGGCGACCTGTCGCGCGCGCAGTTCTGGACCGGCCTGCGCCCGGCCACGCCGGACGGTACGCCAGTGATCGGCGCCACCCCGTTCCGTAACCTGTACCTCAATACCGGCCACGGCACCCTGGGCTGGACCATGGCCTGCGGCTCGGGCCGTTACCTGGCCGACCTGATGAGCGCGCGCCAGCCGCAGATCAGCACCGAAGGCCTGGATATTTTCCGCTACGGCCAGTACGGTCACGCCCCGCAACACGAGAACCGCACATGCGTCCTGCCCGCGCGCTGATCGATCTGGGCGCCCTGCGCAGCAACTACCGGCTCGCCCGTGAACTGGGCGGTGGCAAGGCCCTGGCGATCATCAAGGCCGATGCCTATGGCCACGGTGCGGTGCGCTGTGCACAGGCGCTGGAAGGCGAGGCCGATGGCTTCGGCGTGGCCACCATCGAAGAGGCGCTGGAACTGCGCCAGGCCGGCATCCGTGCGCCGATCCTGCTGCTGGAAGGGATCTTCGAGCCCAGCGACATGGCGCTGGTGGCCGAGCACGATTTCTGGTTCGCGGTGGGCTCACCGTGGCAGCTGGAAGCACTGGCGGCCTTCGACAGCCCGCGCCCGCTGACCGTCTGGCTGAAGCTGGACAGCGGCATGCATCGCCTGGGCCTGGACGTGGCCAGCTTCCGTGCCGCGCATGCGCGCCTGTCGGCGCTGCCGCAGGTCGAGCGCATCGTGCTGATGACCCACCTGGCGCGTGCCGACGAGCTGGACAGCGAGCGCACCCATGAGCAGGCGGCGACCTTCGCCCGCGCCATCGACGGCCTGTCCGGCGAGACCAGCGTGTGCAATTCGCCGGCGCTGCTCGGTTGGCCGGATGTACGCAGCGACTGGGTGCGCCCGGGCCTGATGCTGTACGGCGCCAATCCGCTGCCGGAGGCTTCGGAGATCACTGCGCGGCTGCGCCCGGTGATGACCATGCAGTCGAAGGTGATCGCCGAGCGCTGGATCGAGGCCGGCGAGCCGGTGGGCTATGGCGCCCGCTTTGTCTCGAAGGCACGCACGCGCGTTGGCGTGGTCGCGCTGGGCTACGCCGACGGGTATCCGCAGTTCGCCCCGAACGGCACCCCGGCGCTGATCGACGGCCAGCCGGGGGGCCTGATCGGGCGCGTGTCGATGGACATGCTGACCGTGGACCTGACCGCGCATCCGCAGGCGGGGATCGGCAGTGTCGTGGAGCTGTGGGGTACCGCGCCGACGTTGTCCGAACTGGCACCACGCTGTGGCGTAAGTGCCTATCAGCTGCCGTGTGCGGTCAAGCGCGTGGCGCGCGTCTATCAGGACTGAGGTGGAGCCGGCCAGCGGCCGGCGCTACTTGGATGCTCGACGCGATGAATGCGTGTCGACCCAGGTCGACACCTACCAGAGCCGAGCGCGGCGCGGAATTACCGCGCTGCGGTCGCCTGGCTGGTCAGCTGACGCTTCACCCAATCATCGATCAGGCGCTTCTCGTAGCGCAGCGGATCGCTGTCGCTCCTCAGCCCCAGGTTGTGCAGGTAGCCGCTGTCGCTGAGCTTGGCTTCGCCCTCGTCGACGATGCGGCCGCTGGCGTCCTTCAGCGTGTACTGCAGGGTGATCCGCGGCGGATAGATGTCGCGCATGATCCGGATGTCGCTGCCGCGCGGGCCGTGCCAGGGCTCATAGTCGCCGGCACGCTTGATGTCGACCAGGGTCACGTCCAGGGTCTGCCCGGACCGCAGTGGCTTGGCCGCCGTGGTCTGCACGTAGCGGGCCAGCTGCTGCACCCAGTCGCCACGTTCGGCTTCGAAGCGGTTGGTGCTGCGGCGGAGTTCGGTGAAACCGGCCGGATCGTCCCATTTCACGCTGACCGGGCCATCGGCCTGCAGCGCGCGTGGGGCCTGCGGATCGGTGACGGTACGCGGCGCGGCGTTCGCGGCGCCGGCCATGAGGGCGCCTGCCAGCAGCAGGGCGGTGGCCAATGTGCGGTTCATGACGGTCTCCTGCGCCCCATCGATGGGGACGGTTCTGTCTATGGATCGAGTGTGATCCCGCTTCCGGGTCACCGCAACGGCCGATTACGTCATGCGCAAGAGCGGTTGCCGCCAATTCATCGTCGTCAACCCTGACTGACGGCGCTTGACGCTGTGAATACGCTCTCTGGAAGATGCTGTGTCTCCAATCCGGCCCGTCCAGACGCCCTTGTCCACACTGCCGCCCCTAGTGGAGCGCCCACCGTTGATGGTGCCGGCGCCCGAACCCGACCTGCATCATGGCGTGCTTGAGCGCATCAACGCCGGTTTCTGCGTGATCCAGGTGATGTTCGAGGGCGACCGCGCGGTCGACTATCGCTTCATTGAGGTCAACGACGCATTTGAACGCCACACCGGCTTGAAGGACGCGCGCGGCCAGCGCATGTCGGTGCTCGAGCCCAACCATGAGCAGGACTGGTTCCGCATCTACGGCGAGGTCGCACGCAGCGGCCGCCCGGCGCAGTTTGAGATGGAGGCGCGCGCGCTGGGCCGCTCGTTCGCCGTCGATGCCGTGCGCGTGGGTCGTCCCGGCGAAGACAAGGTCGGCATCCTGTTCTTCGACATCACCGCGCGCAAGCAGATGGAAGTGGAACTGGGCGAGAGCGAAGCCCGTTTCAGCGCGCTGGCCGATGGCCTGCCGATGCCGGTGTGGGTGCTCGACGAGCGCGGCCACGCCCGTTTCGTCAACAGTGCCTTCAGTGAGTTCTTCGGTGGTGACGAGACGCGCGTACCGGAAGATGTGTGGCGTGGACTGGTTCATCCGGATGACGCCTCGGTGTTCGAGTACGAACTGCAGGAGGCGCTGAAGGCGCAGCGCTCGATGCATGCCCTGGTGCGTGCGCGCCGCGCCGATGGCCAGTGGCGCTGGCTGGAGATGAACGCCCGGCCGCGTTTCTCGCGCATGGGCCGTTTCATCGGCCTGGCAGGCAGCAGCCCGGACGTGACCGAACGCCGCGAGATCGAGCTGGCCCGCGAGGAACTGCTGCAGTCCGAGCGCGCCGCACGCAGTGCCGCGGAAAACATGGCGCGGCTGAAGGACGAATTCCTGGCCACGCTGTCGCACGAGCTGCGCACGCCGCTGACCACCATCCTGGGCTGGAGCGAGTTGCTGCTGCAGCGCGTGGACAACACCAGCCCGCTGTACAAGGGCCTGAACGTGATCGCCAACAGCGCCGGCGCGCAGAAGCGGCTGATCTCGGACATGCTCGACCTCAGCAGCATGCTGCTGGGCAAGGTGCAGCTGGAAGTGGAAGTGCTGGACCTCAATCTGCTGCTTGGCGAAGCCATCGGCGCGCAGGAACTGGTGGCCGAAGGCAAGGCGCTGGACGTTCACCTGCAACTGCCCGAGCAGCCCAGCCTGGTGCTGGGCGATGCCACCCGCCTGCAGCAGGTGCTGTGGAACCTGCTCTCCAATGCCATCAAGTTCACCCCGGCCGAAGGCCGCATCGACCTGCAGCTGCAGGCCGACGGCAACCACTGGGTGATCACCGTGCATGACACCGGCGACGGTATCGCGCCTGAATTCCTCAATCACCTGTTCAGCCGTTTCCGCCAGGCCGATGGCACCACCACGCGCCGTCACGGTGGCCTGGGCCTGGGCCTGGCGATCGTGCAGCAGCTGGTCGAGCTGCATGGTGGCACCGTGACCGCCGCCAGCGAAGGCCACGGCCACGGCGCCACCTTCACCGTGCGGCTGCCGCAGCACATTCCCGATGCCGAGCGCCGTCCACTGCGCGAAGTGATCAGCGGGCCGATCCTGGAACCGGTGATCGTCGAGCCGTATCCGCTGCGCGGCATGCACGTGCTGGCGGTGGAAGACCAGCCGGAAGTGCTGGAGTACCTGCGGCGCATGCTGGAAGAGCAGGGCGCCAGTGTCGCTGCGGCCAGCTCGGCCGGCGAGGCGCTGGCGCTGCTGGCCGATACTGGCCACCTGCAATACCACGTGATGCTGACCGACATCGGCATGCCGGGCATGGATGGCTATGGCCTGGTGCGCACGCTGCGCGAGGACATGGGCGTGGATGCGGCGACCCTGCCGGCGGTGGCGGTGACCGCGCTGGCGCGCGCCGATGACCGCCGCCGCGCGCTGGCGTCGGGCTTCCAGGAACACGTGGCCAAGCCGTACTCGGTGGCGCAGCTGGTGGCTGCCGTGCGCAAGGTGCAGGTGCCGCGCGCGGACAGCGCGCTGCACTGAGCATTCACGGCCGATCGGCGACCCTGCGTGCAGGAGGTCGCCGATGTCCCGCACAGCTCCCCGCATCCATACCGATCCGGCGCAGATCGCGCGCCTGGAAGCCCTGTTGCCACAGCTGGAAGGTGAAACGCAGGTGCAGCTGACCCTGCATGACGGTCGTCGCCTGCTGGGTACCGTGGCGGTGAAACCCACGCTCCAGCAGTACCGCAACGATGTTGGCGATGAAGGCAGCAATGGCCAGCTGCGCCTGGATGACTACGACACGCCGGTGCAGCAGCACCACGTCTGGCTGGATGAGATCGCCAGCATCGACCGTCTGCCACCCAGGGCGCCCTGATCCGATGGAGCGCCGAGCCCTCGCTCGGCGCTACCGCCCGAGCATGGGCTCGGGCGCTGCACGGATGTCAATGCTCGAACAGCGTGGGCGTTGCCTCGAAGCGGCGCGCATAGGCGCGTTCTTCCGCGACCCGGGCTACCTCATCGTCGGCCAGATCGGGCGCGCCGTACACCGCATAGGCCACACTGCCGTCGGCGCCATGGCCGACCTGGTGCAGCCGGTAGCGCGAGTGGCCGCCGCCGGTGTCCTCGGGGTAGTGCACGGGCGGATGGCTGCCTTCCAGGTCCATTTCACTGTTGTCGACCACGCCACCGACGAACAAGGCTCGCATGCAGGTTCTCCTGGGTTTGCGGGGGAGCCTCTACCCTGAACGTTTCAATGTTGCTGGCACATCAAGGCCCCGTTCGGGTTTCGCAAAGTGGCCCGCCGGGGCCGGACCGGCCAAGCCGGTACAATGGACGGCCCTCACGCTTGAAGTATCCGCGCCGATGGCCTCCAGCGACGACGCCCCCCTGCAGACCCTGTTCCTGCCGTTCTCCCAAGGTGCCCTGCGCTGGCCGGAGGGCCCGGTGGCCTTCCTGCGTGCCCGCGACGGCTGGCCGTTGCGCGAAGCGGCGGGCCACCGCGAGGTGCACTGCGAGCAGAGCTTCGCCCCGTTCGCACAGCCGCTGCAGCAGGCCGCCGGCTGGACCGTCAGTGGCCAGCTGGATGACGTGGCCGGCAAGGGCCGCTACCCGCTGGTGCTGGTGCTGCCGCCGCGCCAGCGCGAAGAAGCCCGTGCGCTGTTCGCCCGCGCGCTGGCGCTGGTGGCCGACGGCGGTCGCATCGTGGCCTGCCAGTCCAACAACGAAGGCGCACGCTCCGGCGAAGGCGACCTCAAGCAGCTTACCGGCCTCGGCGGCAGCCTGACCAAGAACCACTGCCGCGTGTACTGGACCGCGCCGATGCAGGGCCAGCACGATGCCGACCTGGCCAGGCGCTGGTCGGCGCTGGATGCGGTGCGCCCGATCGTCGGCGGCCGTTTCCTCAGCCGCCCGGGCGTGTTCGCCTGGGACCGCATCGATCCGGCCTCGGCATTGCTGGCCGAGCACCTGCCGGCCGACCTGGCCGGGCGTGCCGCCGACCTCGGTGCCGGCTACGGCTACCTGTCGCGCGAGCTGCTGGAGCGCTGCCCGAAGATCACCGCGCTGGACCTGTACGAGGCCGAGCAGCGCGCGCTGGCCCTGGCCGAACTGAACCTGGCGCCGCCGCCGCGCCCGCTGCCGCTGCGTTTCCTGTGGCGTGACGTCACCGCCGGCATCGAGCCGGGCTACGACGTGATCATCAGCAACCCGCCGTTCCACACGCCGTCGCGGGCCGATCGCCCGGACATCGGCCAGCGCTTCATCGCCGTGGCCGCGCAGGCGCTGCGCCCGGGCGGGCGGCTGTACGTGGTGGCCAACCGCCACCTGCCGTACGAGCACACCCTCAACGACAGCTTCGGCGCGGTGCGCGTGGTTGCCGAGCGCGACGGTTTCAAGCTGGTTGAAGCGGTGAAGGGGAAGGGCCGATGAAACTGGTCAAGCACATCGCCAACTTGGGCTATGGCAGCCGCAAGCAGGTGCAGTGGATGTTCCGCGAAGGCCGCGTGACCGACGCCGACGGTGAGGTGCTGTACGCCGATGACCAGGTGCCGCACGAGGCGATCCGCGTTGACGGCGAGCCGCTGGACCCGCCGGTGGGGCTGTCGATCGCGCTGCACAAGCCGGCCGGCTACACCTGTTCGACCAAGGACACCGGCCGCCTGATCTACGACCTGCTGCCGCCGCGCTTCCGCGACCGCGACCCGGTGCTGTCCACGGTCGGCCGCCTCGACCGCGAGACCAGTGGCCTGCTGCTGCTGACCGACGATGGTGGCCTGCTGCACCGGATCATCTCGCCGAAGTCGAAGCTGCCCAAGGTCTACGAAGTGGAACTGAGCGACGACCTGCGCGGCGATGAAGTGGCCCTGTTCGCCAGCGGCACGCTGATGCTGGAGTCCGAGAAGACGCCCCTGCTGCCGGCTGAACTCGAGGTGCTGGACGCGCGCCGCGCGCGCCTGGTACTGCACGAAGGCCGCTACCATCAGGTGCGCCGCATGTTCGCCGCCACCGGCAACCACGTGCAGGCCCTGCACCGCAGCCGCGTTGGCGGGCTGGACCTGCAGGGGCTGGACGAAGGGCAATGGCGGCAGCTCACTTCAACTGACCTGGATACGTTGTTCGCTCCATGACCACCATCGCTGCGCTGCCGTTCCTGCCCGACGCCGTCATCTTCGACATGGACGGCCTGATGATCGACAGCGAGCGGGTCGCGCTGGCCTGCTGGAGCGAGGCCGCCGACGAGTTCGGGCTGGGCCTGGACGAAGCGGTTTTCCTGCGCATGGTCGGCCTCGGTGACCGCGACACGCATGCGCTGCTGCGCGCGCAGGGCATCGAGGACAGCGTGATCGAAGCGGTGGCGGCGCGCTGCCATGACCTGTACGAAGCACGCACGCAGACCGGCCTGCCGCTGCGGCCGGGCATCCTGGAGCTGCTGGAACTGCTGAAGGCGCACGCGATTCCGCGCGCGGTGGCGACCACCACGCGGCAGCCGCGCGCCAACCGCAAGCTGGCCGCGGCCGGCCTGCTGCCGTACTTCGATGCGGTGATCACCAGTGGCGACGTGGCGCGGCCGAAGCCGGCGCCGGATATCTATCTGTTGGCCGCGCAGCGGCTGGGCCAGGCACCGGAGCGCTGCCTGGCGCTGGAGGATTCACCGGCCGGTACGCGCGCCGCATTGGCGGCCGGCATGACGGTGATCCAGGTGCCGGACCTGGTGCATCCTGACGAAGAACTGCGCGCACTGGGCCACCGCATCGTCGGCTCGCTGGTGGACGCGCACGCACTGCTGCTGCCGCTGCTGCCAAGGTAACGGTAGGTGCCAACCTTGGTTGGCACACCCCAATGCCCTGGTGGGTGCCGACCGTTGGTCGGCACACCTTCCCCTCACACCCGCCCGAACACCAGCGCGGCGTTGGTGCCACCGAAGCCGAAGCTGTTGGACATCACCGTATCCAGCCTCTGCTCGCGGCTTTCGCGCAGGATCGGGAAGCTCTCCACCTTCGGGTCCAGCTCAGCGATGTTGGCCGAACCGGCAACGAAACCGTCGCGCATCATCAGCAGGCAGTAGATCGCCTCGTGCACGCTGGCCGCACCCAGCGAATGGCCGGACAGTGCCTTGGTCGAGGACAGCGGCGGCACCGCATCGCCGAACACTTCGCGGATCGCGTTGAGTTCGGTGACGTCGCCCAGCGGGGTCGAGGTGCCGTGGGTGTTGAGGTAGTCCAGCGGGCGATCGATGCCCTGCAGCGCCATCTTCATGCAGCGCACGGCGCCTTCGCCGGACGGCGCCACCATGTCGGCACCGTCGGAGGTCACGCCGTAGCCGATCAGTTCGGCATGGATGTGCGCACCGCGTGCGACGGCGTGGTCGTAATCCTCCAGCACCAGCATGCCGCCGCCACCGGCGATGACGAAGCCGTCGCGGTCCTTGTCGTACGGGCGCGAGGCGCTGGACGGGGTTTCGTTGAAGCTGGTCGACAGCGCGCCCATCGCGTCGAACATCACGCTCATCGACCAGTGCAGGTCTTCGCCGCCACCGGCGAACATGATGTCCTGCGCGCCGTGGCGGATCATGTCCGCGGCCGCGCCGATGCAGTGCGCCGAGGTCGCGCAGGCGGCCGACAGCGAGTAGCTGACGCCCTTGATCTGGTAGGCGGTGGCCAGGCAGGCCGAGACCGTCGAGCACATCGTGCGCGGCACCATGTACGGGCCGACCTTGCGCACGCCACGTTCGCGCAGCAGGTCGACCGCGCCGATCTGCCATTCGCTGGAGCCGCCACCGGAACCGGCGATCAGGCCGGTGCGCAGGTTGCTGACCTGCTCGGGGCTGAGCCCGGCATCGGCGATCGCATCGCGCATGGACAGGTAGGCGAAGGCCGCCGCATCGCTCATGAAGCGCTTCTGCTTGCGGTCGATCAGCGCGTCCAGGTCGAGGTCGACACGGCCACCGACCTGGCTGCGCAGCCCGGCTTCGGCGTGATCGGCCAGCGAGGTGATGCCCGAGCGGCCTTCGCGCAGCGCGGCCGACACGGTATCCAGATCATTGCCAAGGCAGGACGTGATGCCCATGCCGGTGATGACGACGCGACGCATCAGAAGCTCCCGGTTTCAGTGAACAGGCCGACGCGCAGGTCGCGCGCGCTGTAGATTTCGCGGTCATCCACGTACATGCGGGCGTCGGACTGGGCCATCACCAGCTTGCGGTTGATGACCCGGCTGATATCGATCTCGTAGCGCACGAGCTTGGCATCCGGCAGCACCTGGCCGGTGAACTTCACTTCACCGCAGCCCAGCGCGCGGCCCTTGCCGGGGGCGCCCAGCCAAGTCAGGAAGAAGCCGGTCAGCTGCCACATGGCATCCAGGCCCAGGCAGCCGGGCATCACCGGGTCGCCGATGAAGTGGCAGCCGAAGAACCACAGGTCCGGGCGGATATCCAGTTCGGCACGTACCATGCCTTTGCCATGCGGTCCGCCGTCCTCGCGGATTTCGGTGATGCGGTCGAACATCAGCATCGGATCGTTGGGCAGCCGGCCGGCGGCGGCGCCGAACAGTTCACCGCGTGCGCTGGCCAGCAGCTGGTCGCGGTTGAACGCGTGGAGACGAGTCATGGAAAGCGCAATCCTGGAAGCGAAAACGAGGCAACAAGTCGCCGAGGATGCACGACGGTTGCAACGGGAATCAAACCGCCGCACCGTACGCGTGCGTAGTGTTTTCCCTCCAGATCGCGCATCCCGTTGATGCACAACGACCATACTTTGCCGTCTGGACCGGTACGGTGCGGGTATGATATCGGCCAACCATGAACGCACTGCGCAAGATCATCCACGTCGACATGGACGCCTTCTACGCGTCGGTGGAGCAGCGCGACGATCCGTCACTGCGCGGCAGGCCGGTGGTCGTGGCATGGCGCGGTGCCCGCTCGGTGGTGTGTGCCGCCTCGTACGAGGCCCGCGTGTTCGGCGTACGTTCGGCGATGCCGGCGCTGCGGGCCGAGCGCCTGTGTCCGGATGCGATTTTCGTGCCGCCGGACTTCGCACGTTACAAAGCGGTGTCACGCCAGGTGCGCGAGATCTTCCTGCGCCATACCGATCTGGTCGAGCCGCTGTCATTGGACGAGGCCTATCTGGATGTGACCGAGCCGAAGAGCGGCATCGAACTGGCCACCGACATTGCCCGCACCATCCGCACGCAGATCCGTGAAGAAACCCAGCTGACCGCTTCAGCCGGGATCGCACCGAACAAGTTCCTGGCCAAGATCGCTTCGGACTGGCGCAAGCCCGACGGCCAGTTCGTGATTCCACCGCAGCGGGTGGACGCATTCCTGCTGCCGCTGCCGGTGAACCGGGTGCCCGGCGTGGGCAAGGTGATGGAAGGCAAGCTGGCCGCGCGCGGCATCGTCACCTGCGGCGACCTGCGGCAGTGGGCACTGATCGATCTGGAGGAGGCATTCGGCAGCTTCGGCCGCAGCCTGTACAACCGCGCGCGCGGGGTGGACGAGCGGCCGGTGGAACCGGACCAGCAGGTGCAGTCGATTTCTTCGGAGGACACCTTCGCCGAAGACCTGCTGCTGGAGGATCTGGCCGACGCCATCGTGCAGCTGGCGGAGAAGACCTGGAATGCCACCCGCAAGACCGAGCGCGTTGGCCACACCGTGGTGCTGAAGCTGAAGACCGCGCAGTTCCGCATCCTTACCCGCAGCTTCACCCCGGAGCGCCCGCCGGAATCGATGGAAGAGCTGCGCGACATCGCCCTGGCCCTGCGCGCCCGCGTCGACCTGCCGGCCGAAACCCGCTACCGCCTGGTGGGCGTCGGCCTGGGCGGTTTCCGCGAAAAGGAGCCGGTGCTGCAGGGCGAATTGTTCGAGCACGGAACGAACGATTCTGAAGGCAATTGATCGTTCGCCGTCGAACATTTCGATTCCGCAACGAACGGCAGTCGAGCATGGCTCGACTCTACAAAAAGCTACAGATCGCAGAGAACTGTCGAAGGCGGGGTGGGTCCGGTGGCGGGGGTGTCCGCGGCATGGATGCCGCGGCC
>NZ_JAPTFX010000041.1:0-33425 GCF_030985895.1 Stenotrophomonas sp. Sm6012
GCGTCCCCACGGGGATTCGAACCCCGGTCGCCACCGTGAAAGGGTGATGTCCTAGGCCTCTAGACGATGGGGACGCAATTCTCATCAATGTTCTTTAGCGACCTTTCGACGGCCTAATGCCGAAAGATTGGTGGAGCCAAGCGGGATCGAACCGCTGACCTCCTGCATGCCATGCAGGCGCTCTCCCAGCTGAGCTATGGCCCCACGTCGCTGAGGAGCGAAATAATAGCCTTGCCCCAGGGGGTTGGCAAGCATTTGTTGCACTTTTCTTCACGCACGCTGCGCGGCAGATTCCTGTTGCCGTGGCTACGCGGTGTCGCCGGTCAGCGCCGCCAGGATCCGGCATTGATCCAGCGCACCATGCCCGGGGCAGGCGTCGACCAGCTGCGAAAGCGCAGCGTGCATGCGCTGCAGTTCGGCCATCCGTTGCGCGATGTCCTGCAGGCGGGCCTGTGCGGTGTCGCGCACGCTGCCCATGTCCTGCGAGTGACGATCACTGAGCGCGAGCAGTTCGCCGATCTCGTCCAGGCTGAAGCCCAGCGCTTTGGCGCGGCGGATGAAGCGCAGCCTGCGCAGGTCCGCCTCGCCGAAGATGCGGTAGCCACCGGCCGAGCGCACCGCCGTCGGCAGCAGCTGCTGCCGTTCGTAGTAGCGGACGGTGTCGATCGGCACGCCAGCCTGGCGGGCCAGTTGTCCAATGTTCATGGCGGATTCCTGCAGATGCTGCCGGTCATTGTGAAGCCTGGAGTCTGGTCAAGGGTCAAGACCTGGCCTGGAAGTGCGTATTCAGCGCACTTTGCAACTTTCTTCATAGCCCCGCCGCTGGACCAGTTCCTACCCTTCGCCTGAACCGGCCGTTCGATGGCCTGTAACAAACCGAGGAGGTGGTCTGTGGATGGAATCAGGAACGAGGGATTCGTCGAGGTCGCGGTGGTCGAGTATCCGGGGGGCGATCCGTCTGCCGCCTCCGTACTGGCCGAGATGGCTCATGTCGCAAATCGCCTGGCCCAGCAACAGCGCCGGCCGTTCAAACGTGTGTTGGTCACGCGCTGGATCGTACCCGCCAGTCAGACCGGTGTGCACCGCATCGCCGGTGCGGAGATGCTCGATGCCGCCATTCCTGCGGTGATCGCCGTTCCCGGGCAGATCAGTCCCGGCACCTGCCTGCGTGCCGAAGAAGTCGTGTTGGACTGGCTGCGCGCCCACTATGACGGTGGCAGCCTACTGGCTGCAGCCAGCGAAGGTGTGAGCGTTCTTGCGCGTGCGGGCCTGCTGGCCGGGCGAACGGTCAGCGGGCCTGATCTGGGGCGGCACCCGGGGTTGCAGGCGCAGGCCGTGAGCTGGGTGCCGAGCGAGCGTGCGCTGGTCGATGACGGCGATCTGCTGACCGTCGGCGGATCGCAGGCGTGGCGCTTCCTGGGGCTTCGGCTGCTGTACCGGCTGCATGGACAGGGCGTGGCCAGCGCGGTGGCGCAACAGTTGGGCATCACGGTGCCGGATGCGGTGCAGCAGGATCTGGAGCGCTTCAGCGCCAATTTCGCGCATGGTGATCGCGACGTACTGAAGGCGCAGCGCTGGCTGCACACCACCGCAGCACGTGGCGCCACCCTGGCCGCGATCTGTGAGGTTTCCGGGCTGGAACCGCGGACGCTGCAGCGACGCTTCCTCCGGGCCACCGGTCTGCGGCCCATCGAGTATTGCCAGCGGCTGCGCATCGCCAAGGCGCAGACCTTGCTGCAACAGGGCGCCGGTATCGACGAAGTGGCCTGGGGGGTGGGCTATGCCGACCAGAGCGCGTTTCGGCGCCTGTTCCTTCGCATCGTGGGCATGACGCCGGCCAACTATCGCCGCCACGTCAACTGCAAGCGGCGCGAGCGGCCGCTGATGCCTTCGGTCGCAGGCAGCCTGCGCGGATTGCAGGCGCCGACGGGTGTGCAGTTGGGACGAAGCGCCGCGTGAGGCCTCATGCTGCAGTGGTGCTTGCAACCTTGGCGCGACGCTTCGACCATGAGGTGGTTGAATGATTGAACAGGTGGGTTGATGTCGAGCGTTGGGCCGGTTCCGATGCCGGTGGTATTGATTCTTGTATGCAGCGCGCTGGCCATGGCGGTTGCCCGCCTGTGGCCACGCGGAGCCGACCCGGAACCGCTGCCCTCAGCTGCCAGCATGGTGCTGGACATGCTTCTGATCGGCCTTCTGTGTGGTCGCATCAGTTTCGTGGCACTGAATTTCGCGCTGTATCGTGGCGCGCCGTGGAGCATTCTTCAGATCACCGATGGTGGCTATCACATGGTGGTGGTGGTGCTGGCGGGGCTTGCGTGGGGTCTGTGGCGCCTGCGCCGGTGGCCCCTGCTGCGTGCGCCGGTGCTGACAGCGGCCCTGGTCGGCGTATTGCTCTGGTCTGGAGGGAGCCAGGTATTGTCGCTGTGGCAGGAGCGCCAGATGCCTTTGCCGACGCTGCAGGTGACGGATCTGCAGGGTGGCCCGGTTGATCTGCAGCAGTTCCGGGGCTCGCCACTGGTACTGAATCTGTGGGCCACATGGTGTGGCCCCTGCCGCCGAGAAATGCCGGTGCTGGCCGCGGCGCAGCAGGCACATGCCGATGTGCAGTTCGTATTCCTCAATCAAGGCGAAACCCTGGATGAGGTCCAGGGTTTTCTCTCCGACGAGCGGCTGGTGCTGGGAAACGTGTTGCTGGACGATGACGCGGCCGCATCAACCGAGCTGGGCGTGCAGGCCTATCCTTCGACCCTCTTCTTCGATGCCGACGGGCGCCTGCGTGAACTGCACCTGGGCGAACTGACCGCGGCCGGTCTTGAACACAAACTGCGCCGGCTGCGGTAGCCTGCGCGGGCATCTCACTACGGAGTTCCCATGTTGTCGACTTCCTTGCGCACCGCTCCGGCGTTGCTGTTGTTGCCGGTCATGCTGGCATTGGCCGCCTGCAGCCAGGCCCAGACTCCGCCAGGCAAGACTGCGGCGGCACCGGCCGCAAGCGCTCCGGTCGCTGCCAAGGGTGACCGTCCCGCAGTGTTGAAGGGCATCGAAAAGCACGGCTTCGAAGTCGTTGCCGAGTTCGATGCGCCGGGTGGACTGCGTGGCTTCGCCGGTGTGGTGGGTGGCCAGCAGCCGGCTGCGGCCTACGTCACCGCCGACGGCAAGCATGTACTGGTCGGCAGCCTGTTCGATGCCGAAGGCAACGACGTGGCTGCCGAGGCCGTGGAAAAGCTGGTCGCCGCACCGATGTCGGCCAAGATGTGGACCAAGCTGGAGGCCAGCGCCTGGGTGCGTGATGGCAAGGCCGACGCACCGCGAGTGGTCTATACCTTCAGCGATGCCAATTGCCCGTACTGCCACAAGTTCTGGGAAGCGGCCCGCCCATGGGTCGATGCAGGCAAGGTGCAGCTGCGCCACATCATGGTCGGCGTGATCCGTGAGGACAGCCCGGCCAAGGCCGCGGCCATCCTTTCGGCGCGTGACCCGAGTGCGGCGCTGCTGGAGAACGAGCACCAGTTCGACCGCGGTGGCATCAAGGCGCTGCCAAGCATCAGCCGCGAGATCGCGGGCAAACTCGATGCCAACCAGGTGTTGATGATCGAGATGGGCTTCCAGGGTACTCCGGGCATTCTGTTCCAGGACACGCAGGGCCAGGTACAGCGTCGTGCCGGCTTGCCGCAGGGGGATGACCTGCAGACGGTGCTCGGCCCGCGCTGATCGAAACCCGCATCGCATGAAGTGAACCACAGGCCCGCACGGCGACGTGCGGGCCTGTTGCGTTCGGTAGTACAGGCGGGCCCAACCGCATGCGCATGACCTGTTCTTCGTCACGTCTGAATCGTGACTGACATCAAGCCTCGCGCCTTGATTCCAATCAAGGCCAAAAACGACAGGCGGACTAGCCTTTGACGCATGGAATACAGCGTCAACGCGCCATGGATGCCGCGCCGAAGCTGCCCCGATACGGGCAGCCCGGCCCAGCCATTCACGACACTCTCACTCCCTGCTTGTTACCCAGACCGCTGCGGTCGCCACCTCTCTGGCAGCGCGGCCTTGATGGAGTCGACACGGGGGCAGGCAGGACAGTGTCATCGTTCTGTTGCCTGCCACGCGCAGGCTGGCCGGTGTCGTCGACGCAGTACCTGCATTTCCAGCAACGGCAACGCGAGGCCAGGGGGGCGCATGCGTGCGCTCCGGGAACGTGATGCGAATGTTCGTCCGGGGAGGATGCAATGCGTGTGGCGGTACTGAGTCTGGCGTGTCTGGGTGCACTGGCGATCACGCCAGCGTATGCGCAACAGCACGATGCGGAGGATACACAGGCACTGCGGCGCGAGATTGCCGCCATGCGGCAGGCGCTGGAAGGCATGCAGCAGCGCCTGGATCGGCTTGAACAACGCGACGCGACGCCTGCGCCTGCGTTGGCGCAGATGCCGGCAGCGCCTGTAGCGGCTGGTGCTGCAACGGCGGCTGCGACCGATGTAGTCCATCGCACCCAGGTGCCGGGTGTGGCACAGCCGGTGCTGCCGCAACGCGAATCCGTGGCCGATCCGTCCACCGCGGCATCGCGTCCGGACAGTGCGGCGGGCCCGACCGACCCCGATCTGAAGGGCTTCTTTGCCATCCCGGGAACCGACACGGTGATCCGCATCGGGGGCTACGCCAAGCTCGATGCCATTGCCGACTCGCGCGCGGCGGGTGACGAAGACCAGTTCATTCCCTCGTCGATGCCGGTGGGGGGCAGTCATCGCGACGTGTCCAACTTCAACATCCATGCCAAGCAGACCCGCTTCAGTTTTGAAGCGCGGCGACCGACCACGCACGGCAATCTGCGCTTCTACCTGGAAAACGACTTCTTCGGCAGCAGCGATGGCTACGAGTTCCGGCTGCGCCATGCCTATGGCCAGCTTGGCAATACCTACGCCGGCTACGGCTACTCCAGCTTCATGGACCCGGACAGCCTGCCCGACACGCTGGATTTCGCAGGGCCGGGCGGTGCCGGTTACCTGCTGGTGGCGGGCATCCACCACAGCTTCGCGATGGGCAAGGGCAACACGCTCACCGTCGCCGCTGAAGACCCGAAGACCGAACTGGCCGGGGCCACCGAGGAACGGGCCGCAGTGAACCGCCTGCCCGATGTGACGGTGACCGCGCGCATGGAGCGTGACTGGGGCCATCTGCAACTGGGTGCGGTGGCGCGCAGCCTGGCCTATGACGGCGATGGCGAGCGCGACCGGCGCATGGCCGGCGGCCTGCAGCTCAGCGGCTCGGCCTCGGTGGGCGAGCGCGACCTGTTGTTGTTTGGTGCCCTGGGTGGCCGCGGCCTAAGTCGCTACACCGCCGACCTGACCGGCTCCGGGCTGGATGCCGTGGTCGGCGCCGATGGCCGCCTGGATGCATTGGACCTGCATGGTGGCTTCGTGGGCTACACCCATTACTGGTCCGAGCTGTGGCGCTCGAACCTGATCTTCGGGCAGCTGACGCTGGAACGGAATGCGGCACTGGCCGCCGACGCGTTCCGGCAGAGCCGCTACGGCGTGTTCAACCTGATCTGGAGCCCGGCGCCGTCGTGGACGATGGGCATGGAGCTGCTGTACGGCCGCCTGGAACAGCAGGGCGGCACGCGCGGCGACACGGTCCGGGTGCAGGGCAGCCTGCAGTACAACTTCATCAAGTAAGCGCCAGCGGCCGTACGCCAGCGCAACCGTCCCCACGCCCGGCCGCACCGGGCTCATGCCAGTACAGGAGATTGTCATGGCAGAAGCAAAGAAAATCGGGGTGGTCGGAGCCACCTTCCTCGTCGCCGGCAACATGATGGGCTCGGGTGTGTTCCTGTTGCCGTCCAGCCTGGCCAAGATCGGCACCGCCTCGATCTGGGGCTGGCTGATCACCACTGCCGGCGCGTTGCTGCTGGCGTTCGTGTTCGCCAAGCTGGGCAAGCTGGCACCGAAGGCGGGTGGTCCCTATGCCTACGCGCGTGACTGGTTCGGGCCGTACATGGGCTTCCAAACCAATACCATCTACTGGTTCGCCAATTGGATCGGCAACGTCGCCATTCCGATCGCTGCGGTGGGGTACTTCAGCTACTTCTTCCCGATCCTGTCCGAACCGCTGGTGCGCTGCATCGCGGTGCTGGTGCTGGTATGGGCGCTGAGCTTTGCCAACATGATCGGTCCGGCCTTCGTCAGCCGCGTGCAGACGGTCACTACCAGCTTCGCGCTGGTGCCGATCCTGGGCATCGCCATCTTCGGCTGGTTCTTCTTCGATGCCGACATCTTCAAGGGCGCCTACAACGTGTCCGGTGAATCCAACTTCG
Organism: Stenotrophomonas sp. Sm6012; assembly: GCF_030985895.1. Lineage (NCBI taxonomy): Bacteria > Pseudomonadati > Pseudomonadota > Gammaproteobacteria > Lysobacterales > Lysobacteraceae > Stenotrophomonas > Stenotrophomonas sp. Sm6012. The sequence continues at coordinate 6,314 of NZ_JAPTFX010000041.1, forward strand.
GTGCGATCTCCAGCGCCGCGGCACTGACCCTGTGGGCCTTCATCGGCGTCGAATCGGCCTCGGTGACCGCCGGCGTGGTCGAGAACCCGGAAAAGAACGTGGCCCGGGCCACGCTGGCGGGCGTGTTCCTGGCTGCCATCGCCTATATCGCCAGCTCCTCGGTGATCATGGGCATGGTACCCAACGGTGAGCTGCAGACCTCCGATGCGCCGTTTGCGCTTGCCGCGGCCAAGGCGGTCGGTGGCTGGGGCGGTGCGCTGGTCAGCCTGTGCGCCTTCATCGGTGCTGCCGGTTCGCTGGGCGGCTGGATCCTGCTGACCGCGCAGAGCGCCAAGGCGGCGTCGGATGACGGCCTGTTCCCGAGCATCTTCAGCAAGACCAACAAGGATGACGTGCCGGTCAAGGGCGTGCTGATCGTAGCGGTGCTGATGACCCTGGCCGTGCTGGTCACCTCAACCTCGGAAACCGCGTCCGCGCAGTTCGACGTGATCACGTCAGCGGCGGTGGTGCTGACGTTGCTGCCTTACATCTACTCGTGCGTGGCGTGCTACTTCGTGGTCGAGCGTTCGCACACGCTGGTCCACACCGGAGCGTTCTGGACCCTGACCAGCCTGACCGTCGTGTACTGCCTGTGGGCGATCTACGGTTCGTCGGGAACCATCGTGCAGTACGCGTTCCTGTTCGTGCTGTTCATCACCGTGTTCTATCCCTTCTTCAGCGAGGAGCGCCGCCAGCAGCGGCAGCGCGCCCGCGAGGCCTCGGCGATCAGCGCCGGCGCCCAGCGTTCCTGAGTTAGACAAGGAGAATCAACGTGTACTTCAAGTCCCTGGACTACCCGGTCATTGTCATCGACAACGACTACGAGTCGCCGCGCATCGGTGGCATCCTGATCCGTGCGCTGGTGGAGGAGCTGCGCAGCAACGACCAGCGCGTGCTGTGCGGCCTGAACCTGGATGATGCCCGTGCCGGTGCCCGCACCTACGTGGCGGCCTCGGCGGTGCTGATCTCGATCGATGGCAGCGAAGAGGTGGACGGCGAGTTCCAGCGCCTGACCGCGTTCCTGCGTGAGCAGAGCGCGCGCCGCGCCAATCTGCCGGTGTTCCTGTACGGCGAGCGCCGCACCATCGAGAAGGTGCCGAGCAAGCTGCTCAAGTACATTCACGGTTTCATCTTCCTGTTCGAAGACACCAAGAGCTTCATCTCGCGGCAGGTGATGCGTGCGGCCGAAGACTACATGAAGAACCTGTTGCCGCCGTTCTTCAAGGCCCTGATCCACCACGCGGCCGAGTCGAACTACTCCTGGCACACGCCGGGCCATGCCGGCGGCGTGGCGTTCACCAAGTCGCCGGTCGGCCGCGCCTTCCACCAGTTCTACGGTGAGAACACCCTGCGCAGCGATCTGTCGATCTCGGTGCCGGAGCTGGGTTCGCTGCTTGACCATACCGGCCCGATCAAGGATGCCGAGAACGAGGCAGCGCGCAACTTCGGCGCCGACCATACCTTCTTCGTCACCAACGGCACCTCCACCGCCAACAAGATCGTGTGGCACGGTACGGTGGCGCGTGGCGACGTGGTGTTCGTCGATCGCAATTGCCACAAGTCGCTGCTGCACGCGCTGATCATGACCGGCGCGGTGCCGGTGTACTTCACCCCCAGCCGCAACGCGCACGGCATCATTGGCCCGATCAGCCTGGACCAGTTCACGCCCGAGTCGCTGCAGCAGCGCATCGCCGCCAATCCGCTGGCCAGCAAGGCCTACCAGGCCGGCTCCAAGCCGCGCATCGCGGTGGTCACCAACTCGACCTACGACGGCCTGTGCTACAACGCCGAGAAGATCGCCGACGAGATCGGCAGTGCGGTCGACTTCCTGCACTTCGACGAAGCCTGGTATGCCTACGCCGCGTTCCATCCGTTCTACGAGAACCATTACGGCATGGCCAAGGGCAAGCCGCGTGAGCAGGATGCGATCATCTTCACCACCCATTCCACCCACAAGCTGCTGGCCGCGTTCTCGCAGGCGTCGATGATCCACGTGCGCAATTCCGCACATCGCAACCTGGACGCCGAGCGCTTCAACGAGTCGTTCATGATGCACACCTCGACCAGTCCGCATTACGGGGTGATTGCGGCCTGTGACGTGGCCTCGAAGATGATGGAGGGCGATGCGGGCCGCTCGCTGGTGCAGGAAATGCATGACGAGGCGATCGCCTTCCGCCGGGCGATGCTGCACGTGCGCGATGACCTCGGCCGCGACGACTGGTGGTTCAGCGTGTGGCAGCCCACCAAGCTCGAGCGCAGCCTGGACAAGGGCGATACGCCGGCACCGCTGGTGGCCAAGCGCGAGGAGTGGTACCTGCAGCCGGATGCGCACTGGCACGGCTTCGAGAACCTGGTTGACGACTATGTGCTGATCGACCCGATCAAGGTGACCCTGCTGACCCCGGGGCTGGCGATGGACGGCAGCATGGGCAAGCTGGGCATCCCGGCGGCGGTGCTGAGCAAGTTCCTGTGGGGCCGCGGCATCACCGTGGAGAAGACCAACCTGTACTCGGTGCTGTTCCTGTTCTCGATGGGCATCACCAAAGGCAAGTGGAGTACGCTGGTCACCGAGCTGATGGCGTTCAAGGAGCTGTACGACCGCAACGCGCCGCTGAGCCAGGCACTGCCGTCGCTGGCCGCTGACTATCCCAATGCCTATGCCGGCTGGGGCCTGCGTGACCTGTGCGATGCGCTGCACGCGTTCAACCAGGAATTCTCGGTGGCCAAGGTGATGCGCGAAATGTACGTGGACCTGCCGACCCCGGTGATGACTCCGGCCGACGCCTACAATCACCTGGTGAAGGGCGAGATCGAGCGGGTCGACATCGAGCAGCTCAGCGGCCGCATCGCCGCCACCATGCTGGTGCCGTACCCGCCGGGCATCCCGACCATCATGCCGGGCGAACGCTTCGGCGACAGCGACGAGCCGATCATCCGGTCGTTGCGCATCGCCCGCGAGCAGAATGCCCGTTTCCCAGGCTTCGAGTCGGACGTGCACGGACTGATCATCGAGCACGAGGGCGATGAGACGTCGTACAGGGTGGAGGTGCTGAAGGCCTGACCGGCGACGGTCGGCCCTTCGGCGAACGATGGATACCGCGCGCGAGCAACGCATCCTGAAGTTCTCGATCGGGGTGACCATCGCGGTCAGCGCGGTCGGCTTCATCGGTGGCTTGCTGGTGGGATCGCAGGCCATCCTGTTCGATGGTGTCTACAGCCTGGTCGACGTTGCCTTGACGCTGGTGTCGTTGTCGGTACTGCGGCTGGTGGCGCGGGAACAGAGCCCGCGCTTCCAGTACGGTTACTGGCACCTGGAGCCGATGGTGGAGGCACTCGGTGGGGTGATTCTGTCGCTGGCCTGCGTGTATGCGCTGGCCAACGCGGTGATTGGCCTGACCACGGGCGGGCACGAAGTGAAGTTCGGGCCCGCGCTGTGGTGGGCGGCGTTGCTGAGTGCCAGCAACCTGGCAATGGCCGCGTTCGTCGCGCAGCGTGCGCGGCGCCTGCGCTCGGCGTTGCTGTGGCTGGACGTGCGTGGCTGGCTGCTGGGCGGATTGATGAGCCTGGCCGTGGTGCTGGCCTTCGTGCTGGCCCTGGTGCTGCACGGCGGTCAGTGGCATCACTGGGTGCCGTACCTGGATTCGATCGTGCTGGCGTTGATCAGCCTGGCGGTACTGCCGGTGCCGGCGCGAAGCGCGTGGAAGGCCATGCGTGAAGTGCTGCAGGTGGCGCCGGATGACCTGGACCGGCGCGTGCAGCAGGTGATGCAGGCGTTCGTGGCCGAGCGCGGCTATGCCGGCTTCACCAGCCACGTGGCGAAGATGGGGCGGATGCGCTTCATCGAGATCCATGTGCTGGCCGACCCGGCGACACCACTGGGCTCGGTGGGCCAGGTCGATGCCATGCGTGACGAGATCGCGGTGCGGCTGGATGCCCGTGGCAGCACGTTCTGGCTGACCATCGATTTCACTGCCGATCCGGCGTGGACCTGACCCGGCATCGGTAGCGTCGAGCAGGTTCGACGCTACGAAGGGCCGTGATCGTTGCGCGCGCCGGACTACTCTGTTGCGTTGGATGCATTTGACCTCAACCGGAGTTGAGGTCGCAGACTGCTGCGCAATCCCGGTCATCCATACGAGGCCTGGGGCGCCTAGCGCAGGTAGTACTCCACCGGTACCACCAGTTCCTGCGGCGCCTTCATTTCAGCAGGAATGGGCGGCAGTGGCTGCGCGCGGCGGAAGGTCTGCAGCGCGGCGTCATCCAGCATCGGCTGGCCACTGGACTGCTCCAGCCGCAGCGCCAGCAGCCGCCCCTCACGGTCGATGCTGGCCCTGACCCAGGCCGTGCCCTGCTGGCGTCGTGAGCGCGCGGCGGCAGGGTAGTAGCGGTAACGCTCCAGCCGCGCCATCAGGCGGGCTTCCCACTGGTCGCTGGCGGCGCCGGCCTGGAAGTCCGCAGGGGGTGCGTCTGGAGCGGGCGGCGCGGCCGTGATCGATGCCGGTGCGGGACTTGCATCGGTCGCGGCCGCAGGCGGGGCGATCGGCAGCGGCTGCCGGCCACGGCCACCGGTCTCGCTGGCCGCCAGCTCACCCTCGCGTGCTGCGGTGGGGGTGGGCGGTGGGGGCGATTTCGTCGGCTGCGATGCACGTGCCTGCTGTGCCTGGCTGGGCGTGTCGGCCTGGCGTTCCTCGATCGGTTGCGGTGGCGTGGCCGGTGCCAGCAGGCGCAGGCTGATGCGTACGTCCTGTTCCGGTGGTGGCAGTGCGGGCGGCGTGGCCACCCAGTGCACCAGCAGCAGCAAGGGCAGCAGGTGCAGGCCGATGCTGATAACAACGGCCTGCCAGTGGTGGCCACGCTCAGTCATCGCCCAGCACCCACAGCAGGTCGGCATCGGTGGCATCGACCTGTTCGCCTGGAGACGCCAGCACGATCACCAGCGCCGGGGTACCCGGTGGCAGATGGCCCGGCACGCCGGTACCGCGCAGTACATGCCAGCGCCCGGCGACCAGCAGCGCCGGGGCCGGCGCATCGGTCAGTACCTGTGCCATGCGGCGATCGCGGGCGTACTGTACGGCCAGCATCCCGTCCAGCATCGGTGCCGCATCGGCATGCTGCGCCAGCACCACCGCCGACAACCGTTGCCGAGCCGCAGCAACCGGAAATGCTACCGGTTCTGTAGAGGCCAGCAGGCGGTTGACCTCGGCGCGCGACAGGTTGCCGCCGACCAGCGCAATGCCCGCAGCCGTGGCGTCCTGTACCAGCCGGCCGTAGGCGGACCACGGCCAGCGCGCGTCCCAGTCCAGCAGTTCCTGCAGGCGTGGGCCCTCGGCCTGGTTGCCCTTGGCCAGCCAGCGCTGTACCCGCTGCAACCGCGGTTGGCGTTCGCTGGCGATCATCTCCATCACCAGCGCCCCCTGGGGGCGCTGCTTGTGCAGTGCCTGCAGCAACCAACGTTGGGCGGCATGGTCGCCCGCAAGGTCATGACGCTCGCCCAGCAGCAGTCGCTGCGCGCCGGCCGCACGGTGGATGAACATGGACTCGTCCAGCGGCTGGCCGCTGGCCAGGTCGATCACTTTGCCGGGCATCGGCTGTGCGCTGGCCAGGGAGGTCAGCGCAAGCAGGCACAGCGGCAGCCAACGGCGGCTAGAACGCCACATTGACGCCCATCGAGACGGTGCGGCCACGGCCGTTGCCGCGGTCAAGGATCGGGCTGAAGATGCTGTCGATCGAGGCATTGTTGTCATAGGCCTTGTTCTGCAGGTTTTCGATGTTCAGCCACAGCGTGGTGTTGGGCTGCGGCTTGAAGCTGGCGTAGAAGTCCAGCAGCACGCCGGTGCCGCCGGTCTTGCGGGTCTGGAAGAAGTCGTAGCCTTCCTCGGTGGGACCGGAGTACTCGGTGCGCAGGCCGGCCTGCACGCGCTGCTGCCACCAGCGGCCGCCCACATCCAGCGTCCAGTAGCGGTCGGGCAGGGCGGTGATGTCTTCCAGATTGACGAATTCGATGGCCGGCGCGCTGGTCTGCGAGCGGGTCCAGCTGAGGGTGGCGTGGTAATGCTCGCTGGCGTAGTGCGCCTCCAGCTCGATGCCGCGCATGCGCACGATGCCCTGGTGGTTCATCCAGCGCGTGGTGGTACTGAAATCGTCGGCATCCAGCACATCGGTCCAGGCATTGAGCTGCGGATCGCTGTCGATCGGCACCACGAACGGCGCCACTTCCGGCGGATGCACGATCAGCAGGTACTGCGGCTTGATGTAGTCGCGGATGCGGTTGTCGAAGCGGGTGATGCGCAGCTGGGCCAGGTCGCCGTCGACCAGCAGCGAGTCGGTGCTGAGGTTGGCGCCGAACTGCAGGTTGCGCGAGCGCTCGCGGCGCAGGAACGGATTGGCGCCTACGCCGTCGGCATCGCTCATGCCCTCCAGCGGAATCTTCTCGAAGAACATTTCCTGCACACGCGGCGGCCGCGAAGTGCGCGAGGCTTCGGCGAACAGCTGCAGCCAGTCGGTGGCCTGCAGAGAGACCGCCAGGCTGGGGCTGAGCGCACGCTCGGTGCGGCGCACATCGATGTCGCCGCCGTTGATCTCCGCGCACTGGCCCGGCACATCGGAGCAGGCGGGGATATGGCCACGGATGCCATAGCGGTCCTGGCGCAGGCCGGCGGTCAGTGCATAGATGTCGTACTGCAGTTCCAGCGTGCTGAACACGCTGTCGAGCTGGCTGCGCCCCTGCGGGTTGGCGCCGCGCAGGGTAGGCGTGTCGGCCACGAAGATGTCCGACTGGTGCTTGATGCCGGTGTTCCAGCGAGCCTGCAGCGCGCCGATGTCGAAGCGGCTGGTGTTGTCGAGGGTCCAGCTGTTCAGGCTGCTGTGGGTACGGCGGCCGATGTAGCTGGAGTCCTCCACCGGTGGGTAGAACAGCCGGGTCTTGTTGCTGGCGAAGGTCGCACGCAGGTCGACCCACGGGGAGTAGGGCGTGTAGTGGTAGCTGGCGCGCTGGTTGCGTGCGGAAATCTGCCACGGGTAGTTGTGGTAGAAGTCGTTTTCGTAACGCATGTGGCTCAGGTCGAGCCGATGCTGGTCGCTGGGCTGCAGGCGCGCCTTCAGCAGCCAGCTGCTGGGCTGCTGGCTGCCGGGGTCGGCCTTGTTGGTCTGCCCGCGTGCCGTCGCGTATTCGCCGCTGCGGCTGCTGCTGGCGGCCGCGAGCAGGCCGAACTGGCGGTCGCCACCGTCTTCGCTGTGGCGCCATGCGCCGGCAAAGATGCGGCCGCTGCCATAGCCGTTGTTGCCATGGCGGTAGCCTGCCCGCAGGCCCCAGTCTCGGCCTTCGCCGAGCAGATCGTCGATGTCCAGGGTGCGGAAGTTGGCGCTGCCCGCCAGCGTACCGGCGCCATCGCCACCGGCGACCGCGCCGCGCTGCACGTCCACGCCGGCCAGCAGGAACGGATCGACGTAGGCGAACGGGCCACCCGATCCATGGCCGGCGTTGTTGCGGAAGGTCTGGGTGACACCGTCGATCATGGTGTTGACCCGGCCGGCGCCGGTCATGCCGCGGATGTTGACCTGCAGGCCGGGCTGGCTGCGCGAATGGAAGCTGTGGGTTCCGGGCATCGAGCGCAGCAGGCTGTTGCCATCCTGGCGCTCGGCCATCGCCACCCGCTCACTGCCTACAGCGGGAGCGAAGCCATCGCGGGTGGCGGGCACGTACTGGCTGGCACCGTTGCCTGGTGCCTGGCCATGCGCGGTGTCGCCCTGCACGCGCAGCGGCCCGGTACGGCGGCTGCCATCGCTGCGATCAGCGGGCGCCGGCTCCAGGGTGGCACGACGTGCATCGATGAAACGTGGGCGCAGGCCACTGCCGGCCAGCAGGCGCGACAGGGCCTGCGCATCGTCGAAGTCGCCGCGCAGCGCCGGTGTGGCGTGGCCGGCGGGAAGCGCCGCGGCAACGACCAGATCGATGCCGGTCAGGCGGCTGTACGCATCCAGCGCGGCAGGCAGCGGTTGGGCGGGCAGGTCATAGCTGCGGGTGGCGGCCTGCGCGAGGGCGCTGGTAGGCAGCAGCGGAGCGGTGCTGGCGCAGGCGCGCGCCGACAATCCAGGTGTGCCCGCCATGCCAGCGATCCAGGCCCTGGGTCACTTCGGCGAGCGGAGCGGACACCCAGTGCAGACGACGCTCGCGCCAGGCGAGGCCGCCGCTGTCTGCCGGCTGGGCGGCAGGCGGTGACTGTCCGTTGAAGCGTACCTGTTGCCCCTCGGCCGCCTGCACGGTCCCGCCGCCGTCCTCTACCCGGACGCGATGTTCGGTGACCGTGACCCTGCTGCTGTTGCCCTGCACGACGAGGTCGAAGGCAGTACCCAGCGCAGTGACCGTGCCATGCGGCGTATGCACCTGGAACGGCCGACGGGCGTCGGCGGCGACCTTGAACCAGGCCTGGCCGCGTTGCAGTTGCAACTGGCGATGTTGCCCATCAACGCGCACATGCACTTCGCTGCCCGGCGACAGCAGGACATGCGAACCGTCCGGCAGCGCTTCGTCGCGGATTTCGCCAGCGGCGGTGCGCAGCACCTGCGCGGCCGGCGTCGCGGCAGGGCGGCTGTAAAGGCCAAGCGCGCACAGCAGCAGCACCGCAATACCGGCTTCACCCAGGTGGCGGCGGCGCCGGCGTTGCTGCTGGCGCTGCAGGCTGGGGGTGTTCGCCCCGGCCTGCCACAGCTGCTGCAGATGCTGGTACTGCAGGGCATGGCGCGGATCGGCCTGGCACCACTGGTTGAACGCGCTCTCATCGCGGTCGCCGTCCTGCCCGTCCAGCCACCAGCGGGCGGCTTCGCGTGCGATGGTGTCCTGGCTCATGCGCCCGGCACCTGCTGCAGGGCGACCAGGGCGCGCAGCAGATGGCCGTGCGCGGTCTGCCGGCTGATGCCGAGCTGGCGCCCGATCTCGGCCAGGGCCATCTGCTCGACACGGGCGAGCAGGAATACCTGGCGCGAGCGCGGTGGCAGCGCGGCGATGATCGCATCGAGATGACGCAGCTGTTCGGCGTCGAGCAGGCGCTGGTCCGGCAGCGGTGCGGGATCGGCGATGGCATGCAGCTGGATGTCGTCCAGCGCCTCTTCGCGCCGGCGCTGGCGCTGCCGGTAGTGGTCGGCGATCAGGTTGTGGGCAACGCGATACAGATAGGCGCGGCCATTGTTCAGCAGGCCGCTGGCGGCGACTTTGACGATACGCAGCCAGGTTTCCTGGACGACGTCATCGGCATCGCAGCGTTGCGGGAGTTTGCGGCGGACATGGGCGTGCAGCGGCCGGTAATGGGCCGCGCACAGCTGCGCGACATCCGTCGGTTCGACAGGCGTGGACACGGGGGCGGGCGACAACTGGGAAAGGGAACAGCCCGCGGCGGCAAGGGCAGCGGCTGCACCTTACAGCAAAAGAGAATCATTTGCATCCATGGGTGGCCATCAGCCAGTGATGGACCCGCCAGCCGTTGGCCGGCATGCCCCCAAACGGGTCAGAGGTCGCGGTACTGGATCTGCGCGGCGAGCACGCGCAGGCCGTCAGCGTTGCTGGACAGGATGCGCTCCTCGCCGATACCTTTCTGCCGTTTCAACAGGAAGCCCTGTTCGCTGGGCAGCTGTGCGGCGATGGCGTCCAGGCGCTGCAGGGCGTCGGGCCCGCTGCAGTCGAAGTGGCCCCAGTAGGCGCCGTTGCGATAGACCTGCAACCGGTAATTCATCGTGGCATCTCCGGCAGGTCCTGCAGCCAGTGGTCGAACATCGCGGTGGCGGCGGCTGCCAGCGGCGCACCATAGCGGCGCGCCTGCGCGCGCAGGTCGTTCGGGTCGATGCCGGCCTGGGCCAGTTCCAGGGTGTGGCCGATCAGCCAGCGTTCGAACTGGCGCGCGTCCAGCTCCGGATGGCATTGCAGGCCCAGCGCGTGGTGGCCGATGGCAAATGCCTGGTGGCGGCAGGCGGGCGTGCTGGCCAGGCGGCGTGCGCCGGGCGGGAGTTCGAAGCCTTCACCGTGCCAATGCAGTACCGGAATGCCCTGCAGGGCCTGCAGGGGCGAGCGCTGGCCGTCATCGGTGAGCAGCAGTGGCGCGAAACCGATCTCCTTGCCGCCACTGGCAACGACGCTGGCGCCGAGCGCACGCGCCATCAGCTGCGCACCGAGGCAGATGCCCAGGGTTGGCCGCTGCTGCAGCAGGCGACGCTGCAGCAGGGCAATGCTGTCGGTGACGAAGGGATAGGTTTCTGTGTCATTGGCACTGATCGGGCCACCCAGCACGACCAGCAGGTCGGCCGCTTCGGCATCGTCGAGCGGGTCGACACCGGCCTGCAGCACCTGCAGCTGCCAGCCCTGCGTCAGCAGCAGCGGTTTCAGGGTGCCGAGGTCTTCGAAGGCAACGTGTTGCAGGACCACCGCGTGCTTCATGCCGGTGCTCCGCTGTTGGGCCAGTAGAAACTGTCCGGGGTGGCGCGGGCGCCGAAGATGGCCTGTCCGACGCGGACCACGGTGGCGCCTTCCTCGATGGCGACTTCGAAGTCACCGGACATGCCCATCGACAGCTGCGACAGGTCGAGGCCGGCGGGCGCGGAGTGCTGCAGCTGGTCGCGCAGTTCGCGCAGGCGCACGAAGCAGGCGCGCACGCGCTCGACCTCCGGGGTGAACACGGCCAGGGTCATCAGGCCGCGCACGCGCAGGCGATCAAACGCCGGCAGCTGCTGCACGAAGCCCTCCACCGCGCCGGGCTCGAGTCCGTACTTGCTGGGCTCGGCCGAGGTATTGACCTGCACGAACACCTCCAGCGTGCGATCTTCCACTTGCAGGCGCTGCTGCAGCGCCTCGGCCACGCGCAGGCTGTCCAGCGCCTGGAACTCGCTGGCGAAGCGCGCCACGTAGCGCGCCTTGTTGGTCTGCAGGTGGCCGATCACCGACCAGTGCACGCCCAGGTCGGCCATGGCCTCGGCCTTGCGTTGTGCCTCCTGGACCTTGTTCTCGCCCAGTTCGTGGCAGCCAGCGGCCACGGCCATGCGGATGCGGGCGTCATCGACGGTCTTGCTGACCGGCAGCAGGCGCACGCTTGCCGGATCACGGCCAGTGCGGGCGCAGGCGTCGGCGATGCGCTGGCGCACCGTGGCCAGGTTGGCGGCGATCTGTTCAACAGACTGGGCCATGGGCCAGTCGGCGGCGGCAAGGGGCATGCGGGCACCTCCAATGCGGGATGGCCAGTGTGGGATACACTGGCACAGGACAAGATTTATTTTGGCATAGGACAAAATGAAAATCACCGGGCATAGCGCCGAGTCGATCTTCGACAACATTCGCGACGGCATCGGCAAGGGCCGCCTGCCGGCCGGCAGCGTGCTGCCGCCGGTGCGTGAGTTGGCCGAGCAGCTGGGGGTGAACCGCAACACCGTGGCCGCCGCCTACAAGCGGCTGGACGCGGCGGGCCTGGCCAGCACTGCCGGCCGTCGCGGCACGGTGGTGCGCGGCTTGCCGCCGGCAATGGCACGCGAAGGCAGCGCGCCGGGAGTGGCCCTGCATGACCTGGCCAGTGGCAACCCGGACCCGCGCCTGCTGCCGAACCTGCGGCTGGCTCCGGCGGCGCCACGGTTGTATGGGGTGGGCACGGTCGACCCGCGGTTGCAGGCGCTGGCACGGGCCTCGCTGGATGCGGATTGCCCCGAGGGGTATGCGCTGGAGCTGACCCATGGTGCGGTCGATGGCATCGAGCGCCTGTTGGCGGCCTGGCTGCTGCCGGGTGATCGCATCGCGGTGGAAGATCCATGTTTCCTCGGCAGCCTCAACGTACTCAACGCGATAGGCCATGCGCCGTTGCCGGTGGCGGTGGATGCGCATGGCATGCAGGTCGGATCGCTGCGTGCCGCGCTGGAGGCCGGCGCGCGCGCGGTGCTGCTGACCCCGCGTGCGCACAATCCCACCGGGGCCAGCCTGGATGCGAAGCGCGCACGGGCGCTGCGGCAGCTGCTTGCCCACTATCCGCAGGTGGCAGTGCTGATCGACGATCACTATGCGCTGCTCTCGCAGCAGGTCTATCACTCGGTACTACCGCTTGATGGCCGGCGCTGGGCGCTGTTGCGCTCGCTGTCCAAGCCGCTCGGCCCCGACCTGCGGCTGGCCTGGTTGGGCTGTGACGAGGAAACCGCGGCGCGGTTGCGGCTGCGGTTGGCATCGGGTACGGGCTGGGTCAGCCACCTTCTGCAGGATGCGGCGACATCGGTGCTGGGCTCGGCGTCGCAGCGGGCGAAGATCGCGTCGGCAGGCGAGCGTTACCAACAGCGCCTGCAGTCGCTGCAGGAACTGCTGCGTGCACGTGGCGTGGCGACGCCGCAGCCGATGGAAGGGCTGAACCTGTGGCTGCCATTGCCGGCCGACAGCCATCCGCAGGTGCTGGCGCTGGCCGCGCGTGGCTGGCATGTGCGCCCGGGCGAAGTGTTCGCGGTGGCGGCGCCCGGGCATGGCCTGCGCATCACCTGCGCGGCGCTGGGGCCGGTGCAGCAGCGGCAGCTGGCCGACGATCTGGCGGCGGTGTTTGGACTGTAGAGTCGAGCTTGCTCGACTGCTCGTGCCAACAACAGTCGAGCAAGCTCGACTCTACAAAGGTGAAGCAAAGTCGAGCATGGCTCGACGCCACAAAAGCAGATCAGGGCGCGGCGTTGGCGCCCGGGCGCACGTAGTAGGACTGGCCGCTGTCATCGACGAACATCAGTTCCGGCTTGCCCTGCCAGGAGGTGAGCATGGCGCCGGTATTGTTCTGGTGCTTGACCATCAGGCTGGCGCCGCGGTCCGGGTTGGCCACCACCTTGAACACTTCAGTGGTGCCGGTGGCATCGTCCAGGGTCAGCAGGGCCTCGCCGCCGCGGTCGCTGGTGCCATAGCCACCGCGTTCGGAGCCGTCCGGGCCGAGCAGGATCAGGCCTGACAGGGCGGTCGCACGCGGCCCCTGGGTGCGGCCCTGGCTGAGAGGATCGGGAACCGGTGCGCCGAGGATCACCCGTGGCTGTCCGCTTTCATCGTGGATGACCAGCCCGCGTGCTTCGATGATGCGCTGTGGCGATTGGCTGCGGTGCAGGCTCCAGGCGGTCCAGCCGGACACCAGCAGGGCGAGGGTGGCGACCACCAGCGTGGTCAGCAGCAGTGCACGGGGCATCGTGTCGTCCTTCCTTGGATGTGCCGACGATAGCGGATGCGGACCGGCAATGGCCAGTTCGTTGTGTGACGCTGTGTATCGTCAGTGGAAATCGCGGCTGTGGCTGCGCAGCCCCTGCAGCAGCTCATCCAGGCAGTGCATGCGCTGCACGATGACATGCTGCACGCCATCGACGCGTTCCAGGCGGCCGTCGATCTGCATCAGCTGGGTATCAACCAGCACCCGGTGCTGGCGATCAGCGAGGTGGCGCCAGACCACCGCGTTGACCATGCCGGTTTCGTCCTCAAGGGTGAGGAAGGTCACGCCACTGGCGGTCTGCGGACGCTGGCGCATGCGTACCAGACCGGCGATGCGCACGCGGCGACCATGGCCGTGACCGGCCAGTTGTGCAGCATCCAGGCAACCACGGCTGCGCAGCTGTGCGCGCAGGAACGAGATCGGGTGGCGGCCAAGGGTGGTGCCGGTGCTGCGGTAGTCGGCCTGCATGTCTTCCCAGGCGCTGGGCAGCGGCAACGGCACGCGGGCCTCGGCGGTGGCGCGGGCCTGGTCGAACAGCGGCAGCCGGTTTTCCACGCCGGAGATGTCCCAGCGCGCACGATGGCGATGGCCGCTGAGCCCACGCAACGCGCCGGCATCGGCCAGCAGGCCCTGTTGGCGACGGTCCAGCGCGGTGCGCTGGCACAGGTCGCCCACATCGTCGAAGGGGCGCCGCGCACGTTCTCGCATGATGGCCTGCACGGCGGGTTCGTTGCAGCCATCGACCAGGCGCAGGCCGAGCCGGATCGCGGCCGGCCCCTGGCTGAAATCCAGCGTGCAGTCCCAGTCGCTGTGGCGCACGTCCACCGGCAGCACGCGGATGCCATGCCGGCGCGCGTCCTGCAGCAGCTGGTCGGGGCTGTAGAAGCCCAGTGGCTGGCTGTTGATCAGGCTGGCGGTGAACGCGGCCGGGTGGTGGCACTTCAACCAGCAACTGTTATAGGTCAACAGGGCGAAGCTGGCGGCATGGCTTTCCGGAAAGCCGTAGTCGCCGAAGCCCTTGATCTGCTCGAACAGGTGCTCGCCGTACTCGCGGCTGAAGCCGTTCTTCAACATCCCGGCCAGCAGCTTCTCTCGATGCGGTTCCAGTCCACCGCGGCGCTTCCAGGCGGCCATCGAACGGCGCAGGGCATCGGCCTGGCCAGGCGTGTAGCCGGCGGCTTCCACCGCCAACTGCATCACCTGTTCCTGGAACAGTGGCACGCCGAGGGTGCGGGCGAACACGCGTTCCAGCCGCGCTGGATAGAGCGGATTGTCCGGATCGTTCAACGCGTCCGGACCCTGTTCGCGCAGGATCCTTCGCCGTTCCAGGTAGGGATGCACCATGTCGCCCTGGATCGGACCGGGGCGCACGATCGCCACCTCGATCACCAGATCATAGAACTCGCGTGGCTGCAGGCGTGGCAGCATCGCCATCTGCGCGCGCGACTCGATCTGGAATACACCGATGGTGTCGGCGGCGCAGATCATGTCGTAGGTCTTCGTATCCTTGGGAGGGATCGCATCCATGCGCCCTGCATGCAGGCCATGCTGCTGCAGCATCGCCAGGCACTTTCGGATGGCGGTGAGCATGCCCAGTGCCAGGCAGTCGACCTTCATCAGGCCGGTGGCATCCAGGTCATCCTTGTCCCACTGGATGACGGTGCGGTCGGCCATCGCTGCGTTCTCGACCGGCACCAGGGTCGACAGCGGATGCTCGGAAATAACGAAGCCGCCCGGGTGCTGCGACAGATGGCGTGGGAAGTCGATCAGCTCGGCGGTCAATGACAGCAGCCGGCGCATCAGCGGGGTGTCGGGATCGAAACCGCGCTCGCGCAGGGTCTCGGGCAGCGGCACGTGGCCGCCCCAGTGATCCATCGCCGCCCCCAGTTCGTTGACCTGGTCCATCGGCAGGCCGAGCGCACGGGCCACATCGCGGATCGCGCTGCGGCCACGGTAACTGATCGCCACCGCAGTCAAGGCAGCACGTTCACGCCCATAGCGCTTGAACACGTACTGCAGCACTTCTTCGCGGCGCTCGTGCTCGAAGTCGATGTCGATATCCGGTGGTTCGTCGCGTTCGGCGGAGATGAAACGCTCGAACAACAGATTGCTGCGTGCCGGATCGATTTCGGTCACGCCCAGCACGAAGCACACCGCCGAGTTGGCCGCCGAGCCACGGCCCTGGCAGAGGATGTCCTGGCTGCGCGCGAAGCGCACGATGTCCTGCACGGTGAGGAAGTAGGAGGCGTAGTTCTTCTGCCGGATCAATGCCAGTTCGTGTTCGATCTGCGCGCGTTGTGCCGGTTCGATGCCGTTCTTCCAACGCCACGGAATGCCACGCTCGACCAGCACGCGCAGCCAGCTGTCCGGGTCGTGGCCCTCCGGTACCAGTTCGCGCGGGTAGGTGTACTGCAGCTGCTCCAGGGTGAAGTGGCAGCGTTCGGCGATGCGCAGGGTCTCGGCCAGCAGTTCGGGCGGGTACAACTGGGCCAGTGCGGTGCGCGGGCGCAGATGACGCTCGCCGTTGGGGAACAGGCGCCAGCCAGCCTCAGCCACGCTGCAGCGGTGGCGGATCGCGGTCAGCGTGTCCTGCAGGGCGCGGCGGCGGCGTACGTGCATGTGCACATCACCACTGGCGACCAGCGGCAGGCGATGGCGCTCGCCGAAGGCCTGCAGCTGCTGCAGGCGATGCGCGTCGTCATGCTCGTGGTGCAGCTCCACCGCCAGCCACAGGCGATCATTGAAGCCGGTGCGCAGCAGCTCTAGATCGGTGGCGGCCGGCTGCCGGTCCAGCCACAGGCAGAGCAGCCCGTCGGGCAGGTCGAGCAGGTCGTCGCGCAGGCAGCGGTATTCGCCCTTGGCCGCGCGTCGCCGGCAGGTGGTGATCAACTGGCACAGCCCGGCATAGGCGGCCTGGTCGGTGCACAGCAGGGCCAGCTTCGGCCCGTCCTCGACCTGGAATTCGGCGCCGACGATCAGTGCCACGCCATGCGTCTTCGCCGCCTGCCAGGCGCGCACGATGCCGGCCAGCGAGCACTCGTCGGTGATCGCCAGCGCCCGGTAGCCCTGGCCGGCGGCGCGCGCGAACAGTTCTTCGGCAATCGAGGCGCCGCGCTGGAAACTGAACGCCGACAGGCAGTGCAGTTCGGCGTAGCCGGGCAGTTCACTGTGCATGAGGGCTCAGCCGAACCAGCCGTGCAGCATCCACGGTGCATGTGGGTCGTTGCGTGTGCGGAAGGCCCAGCCACGCTGGCCATGTGCGGTTTCCACCACGTAGTAATCACGGCGTGTATCGGCCTGGTCCCACCAGCCCGATTCGATCCGCTCCGGCCCGGCGACGATGTGCAGGCGTGGATCACGCAGCGGTTGCGGCGTATCCAGCAGCCAGCCCGGGCGTAGCGGCCAGTACGACGGCGGTTTGACCGCCGGCTGGGTGCCGCTGGCGCGTTCGGGGCGATGGTCGGCCTGCACCGCCAGCGGCTGCACGGCATCATCGCCCAAGCGCGCACGCAGGCGCTCGCGCAGCTGGGTCCAGGGCATCGCCTGCGCCGGCCGGGTATCGAACAGGTCGCGCGCGGCGGGTACGAAGGGCGGCAGCTGCTCGGCCTGCAGGCGCAGTGCGCGGCTGCCGGCGGGCAGGGCGAAGGCTTCCATGCGGTTGCGCGCGATTTCGAACAGCAGCGCAGGATCACGCTCCGGCGCCAGCAGGCCGATGGTCAGCACGCTGGGTGGCAGCAGGTCGTGCTCGAAATGCAGGTCGAAGCGCTGCACGCCACCATCGCGCGAGCACAGGAAGGCGGCCAGGTCCAGCAGCAGGCGACGCAGCGGGAACAGCAGGGCCTGGCTGGATTC
Source organism: Stenotrophomonas sp. Sm6012 (assembly GCF_030985895.1). Classification (NCBI taxonomy): domain Bacteria; kingdom Pseudomonadati; phylum Pseudomonadota; class Gammaproteobacteria; order Lysobacterales; family Lysobacteraceae; genus Stenotrophomonas; species Stenotrophomonas sp. Sm6012. The sequence goes on from NZ_JAPTFX010000041.1 coordinate 23,386, forward strand.
GATCTCGTATTCGAATTCGATGCGCGCATCGAAACGGTCGGGAGGCTGGTAGTAGCGCAGTGGCGCGGTGGGCAGGCCGCGAAGCGCGTCCAGCTGCTGCAGCACGTCGGGGGCGAAGCGCCGGGCCAGGCTGTCGCGCGGCAGTGCGAGCACCGCACCCAGCGTACGCAGGCCGGAGCGTCCCAGCACGGTCACTGCTTCGCTGGGCAGCCCGCAGCGCGGCAACGGCAGCTGTGCGAGTACCGCCGGCAGCTGCTGCGCATCGAGGCCGAGGCCATCGTGCACGTTGGCCAGCACGCGCGCGGCATGCGGCGTGGGCGCGGCCACCAGGCGATGGCGGAAACCCAGTTCGTGCAGTTCACCGCGCAGGCGTTTCTCGATGGTCAGCCAGTCACCGAACAGGGCACGGCTGGCGCCGATCTCCAGCACCAGCGCATGCGGGAAATCGAGGCTGACCTGCGAACTGTAGGCATAGGCCCAGCTGGCCAGCAGCTGCCGGGTGTGCTGTTCGGCGTTCGGGTCGTAGTCGTGCAGGTGCATGTCCTGCACCAGCACCTGCGCGGCCGACAGCAGCATGCCCGGGCGCAGCCCGGCTGCCCGTGCGGCCGGGCTGACCGCGCGCAGCACGCGACGCTGCGCCGGCCCCTGCAGCAGCACCAGCGGCCGCTGCGGATCCGGTTGCAGGCGCAGCACGCTGTCCAGCGCCAACTGCGGCAACAACAGGCAGGCCCAGTTCACGGCGCGGCCTCAGTGGCTGATGGCCAGGGGCAACGGCTGCGCCGGCGGCAGGCCGCCACGGCATTTCAGTACCCGCACCTGGCCGTGGTCGAGCTGCAGGCGCAGGCTGGCCGGGGAGGGGTTGCGCGCTGCCTGCGCCTCGCGGAACACGAAGCCCAGGCACTGGCCGCTGTCGGCGGCGACCTGCAGCCGGCGCAGGGCACGGTCGTCGGCCTGCTGTGGCCAGCACAGCACCGCGGCGCAGGCGGCCGAGCGCAGGCACTGCTCGGCCGCCCACAGCGCCTGCTTTGGCGCGGCGTGGATGATCTGCAGCTGGGCCAGGTCCAGCCCGGCCGCCGCCCAGGCCGGTGCATGCGGGCGGTAGGGGGGCGCGACCAGCACGATCGGGCGTCCGCGCTGGCTCAACTTCGCCAGCGCCGGCCAGACCAGCGCCAGCTCGCCCACGCCGGGTGCTGCCTGCAGCACCTCGCACAGCCCGCTGGCCGGCCAGCCACCGCCGGGCAGGCGTGCATCCAGTGCCGGGTGGCCGCTGGCCAGGTGGTCGCTGGCGGGCCCTTGGCGGGCCGGGCCGCGCCACAGCTGGCGGCCATCCAGCAGCCGGTCGAGGGCGACGACGGCGCCCATCAGCCGGTCCTCCAGGGGAGGCGCCGGGCGGGCTGGGGGCGAGAGGAATGGACGGAAACGGCGGGCATGAAGCGAGTATCGACAGGCCGGTATCAGGGGCTGAGACCAGACATGCTACTCGCGTTGTAAGTAGAATTACTAATGAAATTGGAAGGTCGGGTTTCAGGTTGCTGAAGGGGTATAGGAGTGCCGACCAAGGTCGGCACCCACTCGGCATGGGACGGAATGCCGACCAGGGCCGGCACCCACAGGCCCCGGTTACGGGCGGACCGGCAACGCCACCGGGCGCAGCGGCGCGGCATCGCCACCGCGGATCTTCAACGGGCCGCCGATGAAGGCGAACTCGTAGACCTTGTCACGGGCCAGTTCGTCCAGCGCCACCAGCTCGATGATCGGCGCGCCCTGCTGGGCCAGCAGGTAGGTGTGCAGCGGCACGTAGTCATCGGACACTTCCGAAGGGAAGGTCTCGAAGCTGAGGTTGTCGGCGCCGACGATCATCGCGCCGCTGTCTTCGACCAGGAAGCGCGCGGCGTCCAGGCCCATGCCCGGCGGGTTGGCCATGTACGCCCTGGGCTGCTCGAACAGGCGCATGCGGCCGGTGCGGATCAGCACGATGTCACCCTGCTGCAGCTTCACCTGCTGGCGTGCCAGCGCATCCTTCAGGTCCTGGCGGGTGACGCGGTAGCTGTCCGGCAGCATGTCCACGCCCTTGGCACCGGCTACGTCAATCAGTACGCCACGCGCGATCAGCGGCGGGAATTTCTCGATGCCGGTAACCTTCCAGCCACGATCGCCGAGGTGCTTGTCGGCCTCGAAGCCGTTCCAGATCTTTCCGTGGATACCGAAGTGGTTCAGCGCATCGATGTGGGTGCCGGTGTGGCTGTACATCGAGAACGCGGTGCCGGTGTAGCTGCGGGTGAGGTTCATGGTCTCGCCCACGCCCATCGGGTCGTCCATCACCGTGCCGCGCGGGGTGTGGGTCATCCAGAACTGGTAGTGCGGGTCGCCGGCGTCCTGCCAGCTGGGCATGCCCACGTAGTACTCGGTGGCCAGGTCATAGGCCTTGCCGCCACTGACCCGCGACAGGATCGCTGCGCGCGAGGCCTCGGTGATCAGGTTGAGGCGGCCGATCTCGTCCTTCGGCCCCCAGGGGCTGGTGCCGACCTGCTGGCCGGAAGGAACGCGTTCGTGCGCGGACACGGTGGTGGAAGCAGCGGTGCCGGCCAGCAGCAGGGCCAGTGCGGTGGCCAGGGTACGTGGGGTCATGGGGAGTCTCCTTGCAGGGGGGAATGGTGCGGCTCAGGCCGCGACCAGCGGCGCCAGGGCCTGGCGCAGGTGCGGCAGCGGCAGGGTCTGCAGGCGCAGGCCGTTGCCGCCGATCACGGTGGGAATGGAGCGGATGCCGAGCGCAGCGGCTTCGGCGCGGTCGGCCTGCACGCGCTGGCGTACTGCGTCGCTGCGCATGTGGTCAGCGAAGGCACCGCGCGGGTGGCCGAGCGCTTCGGCGATGTCCAGCAGCACTTCGGCATCGCCGATGTTGCGGTGCTGGTGCAGGTGCGCCCACTGCACGGCATCGAACATCACGCCGTGGGCCTCATTGCCGCCGAGCATGCCGGCGGCCTGGCAGGCCAACGCGCCCAGCCAGCCGGAGGGATATTCGAAGTCCTGTGCACGCATGCCTTCGATATCGATGCGCGCGCTGTCTTCATGCGCAGCGCAATCGGTCCAGTGGCGCAGGATGATCGCCTTGGCGCGCTCCATCGAGCCGAACACCTCGACCATCTGCGCGCGCGAGTCCTGCAGCACGAAGCTGCGGTGGCGCACCTGGATGCCGAGTTCGGCCGAGACCTGCTGCAGGCGCGGGGCCAGTACGAAGCACCAGCCGCAGACCACGTCGTGGAAGAAATCGACCACCGGCGCAGCAGCGGTGGGGGAAGAAACGGAAGACATCGGCCTGCCATCGGTGAGAGGGGAGGCGGCAGAGTAGGCAGTGCGGCGTGGCTGAAACAGCACGCCGCGGGCAGCTCAGTTTTCGCTGGTGGTTACGAATCCAGGCCGGCGCAGGCGGGCAGCTCGGCGTGCAGGAAATCGATGAAGGCACGCACCTTGGGCTGCAGGTGGCGCGAGGTGGGGTAGACCGCATGCACGAAGCGCGGTGGATAGCGGTGGTCGGGCAGCACCTGCTGCAGTTCGCCGCGGGCCAGTGACGGCGCCGCCAGGAACGAGGGCAGGGCGCCGATGCCCATCCCGGCCACCAGCAGATCACGCAGCATCAGGCTGTTGTTGACGGTGACGCGTGCCGGCAGGGTGATCGTCACCTGGCCATCGGGGCCGAGCAGCGGCCAGCTGCCGGGTGAGTCGGACAGGCTGTAGGCCAGCACGCTGTGCGCCTGCAGATCGTCCACCGCCTGCGGTACCGGATGCTGCTGCAGGTAGGACGGGGCCGCGCACAGCACCTGCTGCAGCGAAGCCAGCCGGCGTGCCACCAATCGCGAGTCGTCCAGCTCGGCGCGCAGCCGCAGCGACACATCGAAGCCTTCGCCGACCGCATCGAGCAGGCGGTCTTCCATCACCAGGTCCAGCGACAGCTGCGGATGCTGCTGCAGGAAGCGCGGCAGCAGCGGCGACAGCGTGCTCAGCGCGAACGACTGTGGCGCATTGACGCGCAGCCGCCCGGCCACTTCGCCACGCTGTTCGGCGATGCCACGTTCCAGCGCGTCCAGCTCGTCGAGCAGGCGGCAGCACTCACGGTAATAGGCATGGCCGGTTTCGGTCAGGCTCATGCGGCGCGTGGTCCGCTGCAGCAGCACCACGCCCAGGTGGGTTTCCAGCATGCGCAGCTGCTTGCTCAGCCCGGCCGGCGACATGCCCAGGTCTTCGGCGGCACGGGCCAGCCCGCCGCGTTCGACGATGCGGCGGAAGGCACGCATCAGGTTGAAGGAGTCCATGCCGGTCCCGGGCGCGATGAGGGTGCCATTGTAGATCCACGCCATGCGTGGATGCTGGAATGACGGTGCCGACCAGGGCGGGCATCCAGCAGGCGCGTGACGGGTTGCGCCGTTTGTTCAAGCCGGCAACCGTCGCATCGCGCCAGCATGCAGGCCCCTCACGTTTCGGGTTGCCCATGAAGCACTGGATCCTCCGCCTGTATGCCCCGTTGTTCCTGCTCGGGTTCGTTGCCGCCGCCATCGCCTGGGTCGGCCACCTGCACGGTGATCCGCTGTGGCTGCTGGCCTTGCTGGTGGTCGCCATCGCGGTCTCGTTCGCCGCCGAACGTGCCTGGCCCTACGACCCTGTGTTCAACCACGACCAGGGCGACAGCCTGCGTGACACCCTGCATGCGCTGGTCAACGAAAGCCTGAACCTGCTGTCGATCGCCGCGGTGCCGCTGCTGGCGGCACTCATTCCGTGGCAGCTGTGGCCGGTGCAGTGGCCCTTCGCGCTGCAGGTGCTGCTGGCCATCATCTGCGCCGATCTCGGCATCACCCTGGTGCACTACGCCAGCCATCGCATCGGCTGGCTGTGGCGGCTGCATGCGGTGCACCACAGCGTCACCCGCATGTACGGCTTCAACGGCCTGATGAAACACCCACTGCACCAGGCGGCCGAAGCAGTGGGCGGTGTGTTGCCGCTGCTGGTGCTGGGCCTGCCGATGCCGGTGGCGGCGGTGCTGGCGTTCGCCATTGCCATCCAGCTGCTGTTGCAGCATTCCAACGTGGACATGCGCCCCGGTGTGCTGGGCCGGGTGATGGCGTGGGCACCGCTGCACCGTTTCCACCACATGCGCTACGGCACCGCCGGCGACGTCAACTTCGGCCTGTTCCTGACCGTCTGGGATCACCTGCTGGGAACCGCCTTCGATGCGCAGGGCTATCGGCTGCGGCAACGCGATCTCGGCATCGGCAGCCAGCCGGACTATCCGCGCGATTATCCCGGGCAGCTGCTGGCACCGTTCCGTGAGCTGCCACATGGCGAGGTACCGGAGCTGCCCGAAGGATTGCGCAGGCGCGGATGATCCCGCATGTCAGGTCGCGCGCAGCTGCAGGCCCTGCAACTGCACGGCACCGATGCCGAACATGCGATGCAGGTTGCGTGACAGATGGGCCAGGTCGGCAAACCCGGCCGCGTGCGCGCTGTCGGTCAGGCTGTGCCCGCGCAGATGATGCGCGAGCGCACTGCGCAGCCGTTGCCACAGTACCCAGCCACGCAAGGTCACCGACAGGTCTGACTGGAAGCGCCGATGCAGCTGGCTGGTCGACAGATGCGCCGCTTCGGCGATATCGGCGGCCGGCACCGGGCCAGGCAGGTAGTGGGTGATGCGGGCCAGTGCCGCCTGCACGCGTCGATCCAGCGGCTGCGGACGGCTCAGTCGTGGCAGCCAGTCCTGCAGTGCCACCGCGTTGCCAGGCAGGGCGTGCAGATACCGCTGGATCTGTGTGGGATCGGCATGTGCCGGCTCAAGAAATACCGTGCAACCGTCCTGTGGTGCCGACAGGATGGCATGCGACTGGAAGGAAGGCAGCCATAGGCGTTGACCCTGCTGCTGCACGCCATCGACCTCGACCTGCCACGCTGCACCATCGCTCAGCAGCAGTTGATGGGCGTAGTGCGCATGCGCAGCGCTGCCACCGGCATGGCCCTGCAGCACGGCCACGTGGGCATCCAGCAGCAGCGTGCCATTCCAGGGCAGGGCGGGAGAGGACATGGAGGAATTGTAGATCCACGCCATGCGTGGATGAATCTCCATCGAAATCGAATATTTCGAATTGAAATCGAAAAGCATCCACGCTTGGCGTGGATCCACGTGTCGACCAAGGTCGACACCCACCCACCGCAGCGGGAATCTGTCGGAGGTGGGGCGGTGTGGGGCTGCAGGACCGTTGGCGCCATGGATGGCGCCATCGAGCCCCCAGGGATGGGTTTACGGCGTCCCCCGCCAACGGACCCACCCCGCCTGCCTGCAGAAATCCAGCTTTTGCTGTAGCTCTGGCTGTTGACGTTGATGTTGCCTCGGCGGGTGCCGGGCGCAGCCCGGCCGTGCGTACCCTCAGCGCCCGTGCGGGTCGGGCCGGTGATGCACGTACTCGACCACCGTGCCATCGGGATGCACTGCATTGAACGCCGCACCGGTCGGCACCACCTGCAGGGGGAAGATGATTTCGGCCCCCGCCGCGACCAGCCGGTCGTGATAAGGCCGCACGTCATCGACCAGCAGTGTCCCGGTGGTCGAAGTGAAGGGGGCCAGCGCTTCCTCGCACCCTTCGATCAGCAGGAAGGCTCCGACCATCGCCAGGCGCAGGCCGGCATCGGGGAACGGGAAGCCCGCATCGGCCACGACGCCCTGCAACTGCTCGTAGAAAGCCACGCTCTGCTCCAGCTGGCCCGGGGCCACGAACACCCGGATCAACACGCGTGGGCTGCGTTGGCTCGAGGTATCACAGCGGTCGCGCCAGAGATGATCGAAGTCGCGGTGTATGTTCATGGGCGGGGTTCAGGGCCGGTGACGCCCCATTATCGGCAGCCCCGTGCGGCCTGCTGATGACTGCCGGTGATGGCCTGATAACCGGCGGCCAGGTTGCCCCTGTGACTTAGGTCCTGTTGACAGGTGTGAACGCCCTCGCACAATCTTCACATGATTGGGCCGCCCAGCGCGGCCCGGACAGGCAGGTTGTCACGCCGGGAGGAGGGTCCCGCGCGCAGACCGGCTCGTCCTTCGGCCTGCGGGACGTTGCCTGGCAACCCCTGCGCGGCATGAACGCTGCACCCTTCGGCGGCACCTTCCCTGGACCGATTGCCTTGGCAACGGAATTACGCCTGCCGATGAAAACGTTTACAAAGCCGCTTGCCCTCTCCCTCGCCCTGTCTGCTGCGCTCGCCGCCCCGGCCTGGGCCGACCCTGCGGCGTTCACCGTGTTGACCCTGGAACAGGCGCCCGGCGCCGAAGCAATGCCGGCCCTGGCTGCGCAGCTGAAGAGCCTGAAGGTGGACGCGGTGAGCGTGCGCCAGGTGCAGCGCGGCATCGGCCAGGTCGATCCGCTGCAGGTGCTGGCCGACGGCCTGGGCTATGAGTACCGCTTCATTGCCGCAGGCAAGGACGATGGCCAGACCCAGCGCGGCCAGGCCGTGCTGACCCGGCTGCCGATCGCCGCTGAGTCCGGCCCCGACCAGCCGGGGCTGAACTACCTGCGCCTGGACGATGGCCGCCACACCGTCGCGGTCTATACCGATGCCGGTGCAGGCGCGGCACAGCTGCCGGCGCTGGTCACGCGCTCGCGGCTGGGTGCGCCGGCGGTGCTGCTCGGTGCCGTGGCTGGCGAATCGGCCACGGCGGCCGGCTTCGATCCGGCGCGTGTCGCACTGGAAGCAGACGCCAGCTACTTCAGCGATGGCTTCCAGGCTGCCAGCAGTGCGCCGTTCAAGGTGGAAGGCAGCAGCCTGCGTGCCACGCTGCTGACCCTGGCCTATGCCGCCGACACGCATGGCGACACGCCGTGGATGGACACCACCCTCAACGCCGACGCCCGCGCTGCGCTGCTGCTGAAGGCGATGACCGAGGATGAGAAGTTCCAGATGCTGCACAGCTACTTCGGGCTGGGCAAGGACGGTGGCCCGCTGCCGGAAGGCGCGGTCGGTTCGGCCGGCTTCGTCCCGGCGGTGCCGCGCTTGGGCATTCCCTCGCAGCAGTCGGCCGATGCCGGCGTCGGCGTGACCAATCCGGGTGGCATCCGTCCGGGCGACTTCGCCACCGCGATGCCGTCGGGCCCGTCCACTGCATCCAGCTGGAACCGCGAAGTGGCCTTTGCCGGCGGCGCGACCATGGGCCGCGAGGCCTGGCAGCAGCGCTTCAACATCCTGCTGTCGGGCAGCGTCAACCTGCAGCGCGACCCGCGCAACGGCCGCAATTTCGAGTACGCCGGTGAAGATCCGCTGCTGGCCGGTTCGATGGTCGGTGCGCTGATCCAGGGCGTGCAGAGCCAACACGTGATCTCCTCGATGAAGCACTTCGCGCTGAACGACATGGAGACCCGCCGCAACTTCCACGACGTGCGCATCGGCGAGCAGGCCATGCACGAGTCGGACCTGCTCGCCTTCGAGATCGCGCTGGAGGCAGGCCGCCCGGGCGTGGCGATGTGCTCGTACAACAAGATCAATGGCACCTACGGCTGCGAGAACGGCTACCTGATGAACCAGGTGCTGAAGCAGGAATGGAAGTTCCCCGGTTTCGTGATGTCCGACTGGGGTGGCGTGCACAGTGGCTCGAAGGCGGCGCTGGCCGGCCTGGACCAGCAGTCGGCCGGTGAAGTGTTTGATGCGGCGGTGTTCTTTGATGAACCGCTACGCTTGGCCGTGCACGGTGGTGTGGTGTCGCAGGCGCGCCTGAACGACATGGTGGCGCGCATCCTGCGCACGATGTTCCTGCACGGCAATTTCGACAACCCGCCGCAGCACCAGAAGGTGGATGCCGAGGCTGGCTTCGCCGTTGCCCAGCGCACGGTGGAAGAGGGCAGCGTGCTGCTGCGCAATGAAGGCAACCTGCTGCCGCTGGCCGACAGCGTGAAGCGCATCGTCATCATCGGTGGCCATGCCGACAAGGGCGTGATCGGTGGCGGTGGTTCGTCGATGGTGGGCGTGACCGCCAAGGGCACCAATGCGGTGCCGGGCGTGATGCCGACCACCTGGCCGGGCCCGGTGATCTTCCACCCGTCCTCGCCGCTGGAATCGCTGCGTGCTGCACGTCCGGATGCGACCATCGAGTATGTGGACGGCAGCAATGCCGCCGCTGCAGCCAAGGCAGCCGCGCAGGCCGACGTCGCCATCGTGTTCGCCACCCAGTGGGCGGCAGAATCGGTGGACCTGCCGGACATGCAGCTGCCGGACAACCAGGACGCCCTGATCTCGGCCGTGGCCAAGGCCAACCCGAAGACCGTGCTGGTGCTGGAAACCAACGGCCCGGTGCGCACGCCGTGGCTGGCGCAGGTGCCGGCGATGCTGCAGGCGTGGTATCCGGGCATCCGCGGTGGCGAAGGCATTGCCGCGCTGCTGACCGGCCAGGTCAATCCGTCCGGACGCCTGCCGGTGACCTGGGTGGTGGACGAATCGCAGTTGCCGCGCCCGCATATCGACGGCCTCGGCTTCAAGCCGGCCAAGCCGTTCGGTGATGTGTTCGATTTCGATATCGAAGGTGCCAACGTAGGCTACAAGTGGATGGCGGCCAAGGGCCTGATCCCGACCTTCGCCTTCGGTCACGGCTTGTCCTACACCTCCTTCGCCTATGAAAACCTGAAGGTGAGCGTGGAAGGCTCGCGCCTGGTCGCCAGCGTCGACATCCGCAACACCGGCAAGCGCGCCGGTGCCGACGTCGCCCAGCTGTACCTGAAGCTGCCGGCCGGCAGCACCACGCCGATCCGCCTGATCGGCTATGACAAGGTGAACCTGCAGCCGGGCGAACAGCGCCGCATCCGCATCGAGGCCGAGCCGAAGACCCTGGCCCATTACGATGCACAGGCGCGCCAGTGGAAGATCGACGGCGGCACCTACCAGGTGCAGCTGTCGCGCAACGCCGCCGAGCCGTTGCAGAGCGTGGACGTACAGCTGGTTGAGCAGGTGCTGCGCTGATGCCTGAGGACACGGCCCGGCAACGGGCCGTGTCTGAAAAAGGGGACGGAGGGAATCCAAGT